>JAUVWP010000015.1 GCA_030604085.1 Methanosarcinales archaeon
AACATGAGAGCAGGCAGCGAGAGTATCAGATTACACGACGTTCTTCCTGCCCGGGCGTGATGATCGAGCTTGGAAAGACGAAGCATATCTTTGAAAATCCGGAAAAGAAGAGTACGGAAGATTATATCACAGGCAGGTTTGGATAGGGGGATAAAATGGATACCAGAAAGGTGCAGGTGACTGGAAAGTCGACATACATCGTCACATTGCCAAAGAAATGGGCTGTCGATTCGGGATTGGTTGCCGGGTCACTGGTCAAGGTCTCCTATCAGGATGATGGGTCGATTGCGATCGTACCGCCGGTATACGAACCCGACCCGCCCGCGAAGCGATTGGAATTTGAGGGTAAGAGTATGGACGCGATCATGCGGGACATTATAGGTGCGTATGTGAGGGGATACCGATTCATCGAGATACATGCAGATCACATCCCGAAGGAGACGAAGAAGAGGGTAAAAAGCATAAGCCAGGATCTGATCGGGATCGAGGTGGTCAAAGAAACCGATACAGTGATCGAGATCAACGATCTCCTCGATACCGGGGAGTTCACGATAGAAAAGGGCGTTAAACGGATGTCGTCACTCGTATTTATGATGCTTGACGGTTTGATCAATTATCTGAAGATAAAAGATGACGAAATCCTAAGAGAAATCATCTCAAGGGATGATGAGGTCGATCGGATGTATCTGCTGGTTTCAAAACAGTTCATCACCCGGTTGAACCTGGGCAGGATCTTAAAAATTGATGAACTGAGCCTCATCGAGTCGTTCTATTACCGGCTGGCAGCGGGAAACCTCGAGCGGATTGGAGATCATGCGGTCAAGATCGCGGATGCGTTTAGCCATACGGGCATCCCGGATGCTGCACTCGGCGTCAGGGAATCTGTCAAGGTTTCGCAGAATCTCGTTGCAAACAGTATCGAATCGCTCATGAAGTCGGACGCATCTCTTGCAAATGACGTTCTCTCGAAGAATGATACGGCGAAAGAACTGTTATCAAAGTCGATGACTATCGCCGCAGCCACTTCCTCGCCGGAAATCGTCATTGACAGTCTCAGCCGGACGGGGGATTATGCAGCAAATATCGCAGAACTTGCAATCGATCTATCGCAACTATAAGGCGATCCCGCTCGTCCTCTCTGCTGCGGTCGTAATCGACTACGCGCTCACATTCTATCTTGCGGGCGGACTCGAGAGGATCCTCAAGTATGAATACAGTCCGACACTTGTTTATGCGATCGAACACAACATCGTAATCCCATATCTCGTGTTTACGGTCTTCTTTTACTACGCTGCCGGATACTCTTGTTCAGTGCCAGTGAAAACATTTCAACCAACTTTTCATCGGTAGTGACAAGTTTGGGGATCGGTTCAGACCCTTGTGGAAGTGGCTGCTGGAGATTGCTTGATAACTATATAGATTCTGGTGCCAACTATAGGTAAATCACCTCTAAATATATCATTTGTGAAAATTTTATATAGCATATCAGCCCCACGCGTGTAACGTGGTGATCGAGTCGCTGTCTCCCTGCTGTAGACTCCCGATCAGGCGATCGATCACCAGCATAAACCAGTAGCATAAACCAGTGGAGGAATGAAAACTATGAACAGAACATACATGAAAAATGGCTTGATCGCCATTCTGGTGATGGCAGTACTTGTATCGCCAGTCTGCGCTCAAGCCGGCAGTCTGGGACATGATCCCACGTACCCGGCACTCGCCGCCGCGAATAAACGAATCGCATGAATGTCAGGGATGTGGAGTGCCATCAGCTAAGCTTTGCTGCTTTATTTTTCGGTGAGCTAAGGGTAGTGTCCGGAGTATATGTAGAGATCATGGTTTATAGGACGCTACCGGATATTTGAGTGTTGAACTTTAAGAATAATAGAGACGGACTTATTGATACCATAATCACAGGAGACTAAAATGAAACCGCACATCATAAAGGATATAGCGCTTGCGGATGAGGGCGCGCAGAGGATTGAATGGGCACGGCGGCACATGCCAGTACTTGAGAAAATCAGGGAGCGATTCGAGAACGAACGCCCGCTTGAAGGGATAAACGTCGTTGCATGTCTGCACGTAACCGTTGAGACCGCCAACTTGATAACAGCACTTCAGGCAGGTGGCGCAAATATCGCGCTCACTGCATCAAATCCGCTCAGCACACAGGACGACGTTGCTGCAGCGCTCGCAGCAGACGGAACGCACGTATTCGCGGTCAGGGGGGAGAACGAGAAGGAGTATTACGAGTGCCTCGAGGAGGCGCTCAAGATCGGCCCGCAGGTAACGCTCGATGACGGTGCAGACACGATCGCACTCCTGCACAGCGATCATCCGGGACTGCTCCCTGGCGTCATCGGCGGCTGCGAGGAGACCACGACCGGCGTGATACGGCTGCGAGCGATGGCAGCAGACGGTGCACTTCGCTATCCTGTGATCGCTGTAAACGATGCCGAGACCAAGATGATGTTTGACAACCGGTACGGCACCGGGCAGAGCACGATCCATGGGATCATGAACGCAACGAACGTGCTCTTCGCTGGGAAGAACGTTGTCGTCGTCGGATACGGCTGGTGCGGAAGGGGCGTCTCCATGCGTGCGAAGGGGCTTGGCGCAAACGTGATCGTTGTTGAAGTGAACCCGAGAAAGGCGCTTGAAGCTGTGATGGATGGGTACCGGGTGATGCCGATGGCGGATGCGGCACATATCGGCGATCTCTTCATAACGGTAACAGGCGACATATCGGTGATCAGGACTGAGCACTTTGAGCTGATGCAGGATCAGGCGATCGTTGCGAACTCAGGACACTTCAATGTCGAATTCGATCTTCCGGGGCTGTCATCGGTTGCTGTCGGGATCAGCGAGGTGAAGGAGGATGTCATGGAGTATCTGCTTGCAAACGGCAACCGGATATACGTGCTGGCAGAGGGGCGGCTCGTCAATCTTGCATCCGCATTCGGGCATCCGCCTGAAGTCATGGATATGAGTTTTGCGAATCAGGCGCTCTGTGTCAGGCACATCGTGGAACATGGTGAGGGGCTGGAGAATCAGGTCTATCATGTGCCGACCGAGATCGACGAGGAGGTTGCGGCTCTGAAACTCTCTGCGATGGGGATAAAGATCGAGACATTGACGGCGGAGCAGGACAAGTATCTCCATTCGTGGACGATGGGGACGTGAGGAGGACGAGGCTTGGGAGACTTTTTAATTTATTCTGGAAATGGGCCCTGGCAAAGAAGATCAACCACAGAGGGCACAGAGAGTTGCTTTTTCTCCATGTCCTCTGTGCTCTCTGTGGTTTTCCAAAACATAGGTTCCCAGAAGATAATAAAAAGTCTCAGACTTGTCGGGACGTTGTTTAAATGACCCCTGAAGACGCGATCCACCTGCTCCACAAAGCAGGCTGCCCACCAGATGTCATCGCACACGCCCGGGCAGTCGCAGAATGCGCCCGGGAGATTGCGGAGCGGTACAACGAGAGGCACCAGAACCACGCGGAGATCGAACTGGTGATCGCTGGCGCACTGCTCCACGATATCGGGCGTGCACGCTCAAATGGCATCGATCACGCAGTCGCGGGAGCGGAGATCGCGCAGGCATCCGGTCTGGACACGCGGATCGTGCGGATCATCAAGCGGCATATCGGGGCTGGCATCCCAAAAGATGAGGCAGAGCGGCTCGGGCTTCCGCGGGAGGATTATCTGCCTGAGACTACTGAAGAGATGATCGTTGCTCATGCCGATAATCTCGTGGATGACACAGAGCGCATCAGCATAGACGAACGGATACGGAGGATGAGGGGGCGTGGATTTGACAGCGATGCGATCGACAGGATGATCCGGCTGCATACCGCGGTGATGGTTTAGTGGCGCCTCAGGAGCCGCAGCACGAATAACCTGTGCATTCAAGGCAATACCTCTCGAAACTATTTCATACAAACCCGTTTCACCACAAAATTCGCAATCTCTGTGTCCTCCGTGTCCTCTGTGGTTCAATCTATGAGATAATCTGAAGAATATATCATGAGAAATAAAACCACAGAGGACACAGAGAGGGGTTTTTTGGAGTCGCAGGATATGTCCGCGAAGAAGTTAATTTTGTTCGGGTTAATTATACGCGGTTACTTAACCAAACACCGATGGATCGCACCATATCCCTTGATGAACATCCGCCGCCCACCACTACCAGATGCATGACCTGCTGATACTCTCGGTACTGATCGGCTTTGCGCTCGGCTTGATCTCAGGGCTCATCCCGGGCATACACACGAACAACTTTGCGCTGATCCTGCTTGCGCTCTCTCCTGCCATCGCAGACCTCGGATTCTCAAATATCCACATAGCGGCGATGATCCTTGCAAACTCGATCACGCACACCTTCCTAAACATCATCCCCGCGGTGTATCTCGGAGCGCCTGACGCGGATACTGCGCTTGCAGTGCTGCCGGGTCACGCCATGCTGCTTGACGGAATGGGGATGGCAGCGATCAGGTTGTCAGCCCTCGGCAGCGCAGGATCGATCGTCGTGTCGTTGCTGATCGCAGCTCCGCTCGTTCTCTTCTTCGGGCATTATTACGACTTCATGCGCGAGAATATGGGCTGGATCCTGCTGATGATCGTTCTGCTCATGGTCCTCACCGAATCCGGCAGATACATCGAGGGGCAGGGGTCTCTCGTGCATCTGAAGTACAAATTCTACGCGGCTGTGGTTCTCCTGCTCTCCGGCATTCTCGGAGCGATCGCATTTGGGAACGAAGATCTGATGCACCCGTATTTCCAGTTCGGCTCACCCTCAATTCTTCTTTCGCTGCTGACCGGTCTCTTCGGCGCGTCCGTGCTCCTGATCAGCGTGCTTACGAAATCGGTCCTGCCTGAGCAGCATCACCATCCACTGAATCTCAAGTCGCGATGGGTGCTGCGCGGCATCGCGGTCGGCAGCATCGCAGGAGCGATTGTTGCGTGGCTTCCAGGGGTCTCTTCAGGTGTTGCAACGGTGCTCGCACGGTTAGCGATCAGAGGAGATCTCGAACACCACCAGACAAGGGCTATGGAGTTTATCGTCTCGGTTTCCGGTACAAATACTTCCAACGCGGTTTTCGGATTGATCGCGCTCTTTATCATCGGTTATCCAAGAAGCGGCGCGATGGTTGCAGTACGAGATCTGGTTGGCGAAACACTGGATTTCCATCTAGTTCTGCTTTTCCTGATTGTTATCTTGCTCGTTTCGATTGCGGCTTATGCTGCCACGATATTTATCGGAGATCGTGCCCCCTCTGTGCTCGCACGCTTCGATTACCAGAAAATATGCATGGCGATCCTTATCGGGCTTGTCGTGATGGTGATTTTATTTAATGGCGTCTTCGGGATCGCGGTCTTCCTTGCAGCGGTGCCGATCGGGATGCTTCCGTACTATATGGGCGTCAAGAAGAGCCATGCGATGGGCGTGCTACTGCTGCCAGTGATGATGTACTATTTTGGGGTGGGGTGAGTGAGCTCGTGTGCGATCGCCATCCCGTGAAATGGACGACTGGGCATGAATGCATCAGGAATGCATCAGGAGTCGGTTTACGATTGTGAGGGTGCCCGACCGTGTGCCACCGCAGCCTCGACAAAACCCTTGAATAGCGGCGCTGGCTTTTCAGGTCTCGATTTAAACTCAGGATGGAATTGGCACCCGATAAAGAACCTGTGTGATGGAATCTCCACAAGCTCCATCCGGTTCCTATTCTTTCCGGAAAAAATCATGCCCTGCGACTCAAAACGATCGATGTACTCAGGATTCACCTCGTACCGGTGCCTGTGCCGCTCGATGATATTCAGACTGCCGTACAGCCGGTGAGCAAGCGATCCCTCGGCAAGCACTGCCTCATAGTTCCCGAGACGCATACTTCCGCCCATATCTGTGACGTCGTGCTGCTCCGGAAGAAGATCGATCACGGGATGCGCGGTATCGCCAAACTCCGAACTGTTCGCATCCTCAAAGCCGAGCACGTTTCTTGCGAACTCAACGACAGCAAGCTGCATGCCGAGGCAGAGTCCGAGAAACGGCACATCGTTCTTTCTGGCGTATTCGATCGCCCTGACCTTCCCATCGATCCCACGCTCGCCAAATCCGCCCGGAACAAGGATTCCGTCAAACCTCTCGAGGGCTGCCCGAACCTCTGCGGCGCCATGGAGGCTCTCTGAATTGATCCATCCGATATCGACCTTGCAGCCGCATTCAATCCCAGCGTGCTTGAGAGATTCCCGGATGCTCGTGTAAGCATCCCTGAGATTGATATATTTCCCGACAACGGCGATAGATACCTTTTCCCCACTCTCATCGATCTTATCCATTCGTTTAACGAGTTCCTGCCACACTGATTGGTTACCGCTCTTTTTAAGTTCGAATCTTTCCCTGAGATAATCCGGTAACCCCTCTTTCTCGAATATTAGCGGAACATGGTAGATATCCTCAGCATCATGAGCGCTGATGACTGCATTCGTTGGAACATCGCAGAAGAGAGCGATTTTTTCCTTTGCCTCCCTTTGCAGCACGGATGAACACCGGGCAACGATGATGTTCGGATAAAGCCCGAGTTCCCGAAGCTCCTTCACCGAATGCTGGGTTGGTTTGGTCTTCTGCTCTCCCTGCGCATCGATCGGAACAAGCGTCACATGCACGAGCGCCAGATCAGACGGCGCCTCTTCCCGCTGCATCTGCCTCGCCGCTTCGAGAAACGGCATTGACTCGATGTCACCAACCGTGCCGCCGATCTCGATCAAGCAGACATCTGCCCCGCTTGCCGCTGCCACCGTCCGAATCTGTTCCTTGATCTCGTTTGTAATATGCGGGATGATCTGCACCGTTTTTCCCAAATAATCGCCCCGACGCTCCTTTTCGATCACTGCCTTGTATATCTTCCCTGTGGTGATGTTGTGGTCGCTCGAGAGTTCGGTATCGAGGAACCGCTCGTAGTTGCCGAGATCGAGATCGACCTCGCCGCCATCCTTCAACACAAAGACCTCGCCGTGCTGGAACGGGCTCATGGTTCCGGCATCGATATTGATATACGGATCGATCTTGATCGCGGTCACCTCGTATCCCTTGCCCTTCAGGATTCTTCCGATGGATGAGGAGGTGATGCCCTTGCCAAGACCGCTCATGACCCCGCCGGTGACGATTACGTATTTCATGATGGGTAATGGGTGGTCAAATAGGTTAAAACATCGGTGCGGTGTTGACAACCCCGCTCTTGGAGAGCTTTTATATATGCTGAGTTCGGTGTATTGTTCATGGAAGATGGAGGATTCTACCATGATCGACACACGGCAATGCTTTCGACTGATCATATACGAAACATCGGCAGCAAAGCCGAATACGCAAGCAATCGCCAAAGGCAATGCGAAAGCGCGATGTACCGGCTCTGTACTCAAGTGCGGGGTTTGGTGACTTAAAAACTCATCGAAAATCTGAATAAGAGGTCTTAAATCCATGGTTCATAAGAGTGGTAAAGATTTTGAGGATTTAATAACATGGATTCAACAATCTGTCCATGAAAAAGCCCAAATCATACCGAATGAGAAAGTGCGAGATATTCATACAAATAGAACTCGTTAGATCGATATTTCAATCCGTCTTTCTGACGGACCTACACATTTATTTGTAATGGTGGAAGTCCGGGACCATGCTAGGCCTGTTAATGTTAGCTATATTGAAGAAATCAATAGTAAAAAGCAGTCCGTTGGCGCTAATGCAGCTTTCATAGTTTCTCGATCAGGATTCACTAAAACTGCTTTAGAGAAGGCTAAACATCTGGGGATTCAAACCCTAACATACGAAGAGGCTCTAAAATCAGATTGGAGTGATTGGATTAAATGCGAATATTTTGGCGTCATAGAAATGAAATATGAAAATATTTTTATTAAATTAGGGAATGCCAACTCCAACAAAATATTAAATGTAGCACCGGATATCTTGTCGCAAGTGCAAACAAACAGTAAAAGCAAAGTCGTATTGGGAACAGACGGGAAACTTTTAACATCCTTTTTCGACCTTGCTCATAACATCATAAACTCATCTATTGAAAAGTTATATGAAGGCTTGCAAGATAATGGAGAAAGGGTACGACGTGCTGTTTTATTCGAAGGGACTTTAGAACCCGAGCTTTTTGTGCTTGGGGAAGATGGACTTAACCATAAAATTGGAAAAGTTTTAGTGGAGGCGGATTTCTATATTGAAGAGCGGCAATACCCTATTTCTTTATCAAGATTTCGGAATACTGAATCTGATGAATCAATTGTAGAAGTGGCGACATCAAACATAGAAATTGGAGGGAAAAAATTTCGAATTGATATTCTAGCACCTATGGCTGGTGATTATATACCTGCTGGATCAACAGTACAATTGAGAACCACTCCATTCAATAATAGCTCCAATGAAATTTCAAAGGATGGATAAATAGTATCTTTTTATCTCTATTACCTTTGGTATAGCTTCATCCTTCTACCACCCGTACCTCCTCGTCCTCCAGCCCATACAGCGCATACACCCGCGCATCGATCTCCTGATCCGTCTCCGCGATCTCGCGCTCCACCTGTTTTGCCGCATCAACCGCAGCCAGATACTCGGTCATGATCTCAGAAACCGCCTCCGCATTCCTGCCAGTGTCAGCATAGAACCGCGGCAGCTTGATCGCAAGCAGCCGCTCATAGATATTACCTTTACCGAGCGTACCGGGTCTCGTATACGCTTTGATGCTGTAATACAGGAACTTGCGAAGCTTCACATCCTCGATCCGGCACTTAAACGCATCAATTCTGATGAGAGTCTCTTTTCCCTTGCTGCTTTTGAGGAGATACCCGACCCTGAAGACCAGCCAAACGCCATTCTCTCTGATCTCGAATTCCTTGATCTTCCCTTCGATCTTGCTTGCAGGATTGCCGTAATGATCCCTCATAACTTCTTTATCGGTGATCGGGAGCACGTCTATGTATTCTCTGAGTGTCGCGTCCTTGATGCGTGGGTGCAGGTTGAGGTAGCGGTCGAAGTCGGTGTTCATCTTGCGTAGCTCTTTGTGGAGGGCGATCATGCGGTCTACGAGTTCGATTATTGGTTTTTGTTCTTCGGGAGTTGCTGGAGCGATTGGGAGTTGTTCGATGGTTTCGATGTCGGTCTGCGCCATCACTCTGCCAAGTTCCAGACTGATAAGGTGATAATAATGGTTCATGAGTTTAGAATTGATGATTGCAAGGATGTAACGCAGATCATATTTTATTTCTGGAGATTTGATATTAATTACATGCATATTGTTTACGCAAAAATATCCATCTGGATCGCAGGTAGAGATTAGACTGTCTCCAGTCTGTCTAAGGAACAACTTCGTCCCAATGTATTTTTCCTTTTCAAATCCACTTTTCGCATAAATACTCCGTTTTACTGCATCTTCTTCAAAATATATGTACTTTCCTTTGTAATCAATCGAGTACTTTCTAATATCTCCGCCAGATTCGAGTAACGGTTTCCAGTTCTCTTTAATATTTTTATCTTCATATACTATATCTCCTTTTTTATTTTTTATGACTATTTCATCGTTTTTATGATCGCTGATGATCGAATCCTGTCCATATCTGCCAATGCAACCGCTGTAAATATCAACGAGTGTGTTAAGTGTGGTAGCGGATGATCCAATTTTATCCACGAATCTCTTACTCTCCTCCTCGAAGAACAACCTGAATCGATTGTGAAGTACCTCTTCAAAGTAATCTTGCTTATATGAATATGTTTTAAATTTTTCCTCGCTCAGATCCTCCAGCGTCGGGCATAATCGAACTGTAACCTCGTTATTCCGCCTAATCTCCTCGTCTGATTCTTTCTGCAATAAAATAATAACACTCCGCCCAACAGTTCCATGAGGCCAAAAATCCTCTAAAAATAACAGAATCTCTTTTATTTTTGTCGTGTCAAGAATATGTCTCCGAACCTTGGAGAAATACCTGCCGAGCAAGAAACTGTCCGGAACTATGAATCCAAAGATGCCGCTATCGCTCAATCGGTCTATTGCTCGATTTATAAAAATAGCATACATACTCAATTTATATTCAGCAGAATGTGGGTACATATCCCTGATATAATTATTCATCTCCTTCGCAACCTGACTAACGCCCCGCAATCCAAAACTGACCCACGGCGGATTTCCAACCACCACATCAAACCCCTCTGCTCCAAACTCCTCTTCCCAGTTAAACGGCTTCTTATCCTTCCACCCATCGCCAAAATACTCCGACAACTCCGCCCCGCCAGAAATCAGCGAATTTCCAACCTTGATCGTCTCCCCCAGAACGAGAGGCATCCGCCCGCCTGCCTTAAGTCCCTTGAGCATCAGATTCACAGCAGCGATCTCGCACGCCTGTTCGTCCAGATCGACCCCATGAAGGTTGTTTACCAGAATACCGTACTCGACATCCCGATATTCATCAGATACCCCATTCTCGAAGTCCAGACTTAATTGATTGCCACTTAATTTCAGATACTCCTTGACCCGTCGTTCCTTCTCCGCTCGAATCCTTTCATTCTCTTTTCTGTAATAATCGCTGAAATAATCAAACGTCTTGATTAGGAATGATCCGGACCCACATGCAGGATCGAGTACCCTGATCTTTGCGACCTCATCAGGCGTTTTTCCCGCAAGCATTGCCCCAAGCGTATTCTTGACGATGTAATCCACGACATAAGGCGGTGTGTAGTAGATTCCGGACTCTTTTCTCGTTTCCTGACTCGGCTTGAGTTCAACAGTACCGTCTTCCTTCAGGTGCAGCGTATGCCCGAGATATGTCTCATAAGTGTTCCCAAGAATGTCGAAATCGAATTTACGGAATGACCGCTTGCTCATATCCTCGATGATCCCGCCGAGCACATCATCACTGATCTTCACCTTCTCGCAGATATGCCCGCGCTCGAATATCCTGCCGTTGTGGATGTCATTGAATTTGTCAAAGAGCGCACGATCAGCAAACAATAGATCCACGATGGAGTTGTACGCAGGCGTCAGCTTCCAGTCCCGGAATTTCTGGGAAAGAATGTTCGGATCATCCGTGATCAGGTTGTCTTCCGCCCATCTGACAATAATCAGGCGATCTAAGGTTCTTTGAACTGCGCTTTTAAGTTTCGCCACATCAAAGTTTCCCAATTCATCCTTCAGTATGGTATAGTCCACTTCTTCTTCCAGTTTCTTCCGCCGCTTCTCGATCCACTCTGCCATGCGCCTGGAATCCCGCGCAGGGTGGATCGCCAGATCCTCTGGCGGGATGATCTGGTCGATGGTGATCGGCTTTCCTTCATTCAAAAAGTTGTTTGCATAGATATCATTTGCAAGTGTCACCCGCCACCGATTCAACAGTCCGAGAAACTCAAGGTCGATGTCTGGTTTCTCCTCTCTTTCTGCCAGTTTTTCGATTCTGCCGGACTCTACCGAATCTTTTGTCAGATAAAGCAGTTCTGAGAATCGATTCAGGTAGTCATACACCATCTCAAAGTTCAAGATTGTGAGACCCGTTGCAGCATTAAACACCCTGAATCTTTCGAAATTCGTAAGTATAGCCCATTTGCAGTTCGATCTTGCTGCATAGAGAATCGCCTGCCTCTCTTCCATCGTCCAGTCGCCATCGCCCCGCTCCATGATGTGCGGGATGCCTCCGAATCGCTTTGCTTCGATAAAGATTACCGGCGCATCTCCCAGTTTCAATGCCACGTCCGCAAAGCCCGTGCCGCGAATAAAATGCTCTCTGTCGTATTCGTCAGGATTCGAGATGTCCCATCCAAGTATCTCAAAGAGAGGATCGATAAAATCAGCGCGTACGTTCGCCTCGCTGGTGCTGTCCATATCCTTTCTCGATCTGGTTTTTTCAAAATCCGTGTATTTTTTAACCAGTTCTTCAACTTTCTGCTTTGTCTGATCCCTGTCCATCGATAGTCACCCTTTATTTTCCAAGACCGCTCATGACCCCGCCGGTGACGATTACGTATTTCATGATGATTATTGGTTGCTCAAATATGTTAAAACATCGGTGCGGTACCTGCGCCCGACACTAAAACTTTCGCAGTTCTCACGCCCGCGTCCGCAGTCTTGCAACCACCGCTTCCACCTGCTCGACCGCGGTCCCGATGTACTGGTACGGATCCATCGCAGCCGCAATCTCGTCCGCGTCAAGATGCGCGGTAACATCCTCCCGCTCAAGCAGTACGTCCAGAAGATGCTTGCCGCCCTCATGAGCCGCAATCGAGCACTCCCTGACGATGCTGTGTGCTTCCTGCCTGCCTATGTGCTCTGCAAGCAGGATCATCACGGATTCTGCCATGTTCAGTCCCTTGAGCAGATCGAGGTTCCGCTTAATATTTTCGGGATAGAATCTGAGATTAGTTATGATCCTTGTCGTCAGGTTGATCAGATGATCCGTGAGCACAGATGCTTCCGGAAAGACGATTCGTTCGCAGGATGAGTTTGTGAGGTCCCGCTCATCCCAGAGCGTGTTATTCAAAAGTTCCGGCTCAACCATCGCCCGAACGATCCGTGCAAGTCCGCACACCTGCTCTGATTTGATCGGGTTTCGCTTGTGCGGCATCGTCGAGGATCCGACCTGCTTCTTCCCGAATCCTTCCGATATCTCCGCGATCTCGCTTCGCTGCAGGTTTCTCACTGCCGTGCAGATCTTGTCAAGCGTCGTTGCGGTGTTCGCCATCCACATCACGAACTCGGCATGGCGGTCACGCTGGACGATCTGGTTTGCGATCTCGACAGATCCGATGCCGAGGTATTCCATCGTCTTCTGCTGAATCACGATTCCCGCCCCCCCAAACGATGCTTGCGTTCCGACAGCGCCGCCGATCTTGCCGACAACGAGCCTCGGACGTAGTTGATCCAGCCGGTCGATGTGCCGGTCGATCTCACACGCCCACAACGCAAACCGCATCCCGTATGTCGTCGGAACCCCGATCTGCCCGTGCGTGCGCCCGGCGCAGACCGTCTGCTTGTGCGCATCAGCCTGCCCGACGAGAACATCGAGCAAGCGATTCAGTTTATCTTCAAGGATCGATATTGCATCACGGAATTGGAGCGCTGTTGCGGTGTCGAGGATATCGTTTGACGTCGCACCGAAATGCACCCATTTGCCGGCATCGCCGCACTGCTCAGCGATAGCAAGCACCAGAGCCATCACATCGTGCTGGATCTCATCCTCGATCTCATTTACCCGGGCAAGCGTTACCGCACCTACTTTTTCTGCGATAACTCGTGCGTCCCCTGCCGGGAACAGTCCCGCATCCGCTTCTGCTCTTGCAAGCGCACTCTCCACGGATAGTAGCTTTTCGAGACGTGTCTCCTCGCTCCACACAGCCTTCATCTCATCTGTCCCGTACCGGTATTCGATTGGGTGAATCGCCATCCATTTCATCTATAATGTGTCTAGTTTATGAATATTGCGATTCATGGCACGATACGAGGATCGCCGCGCTGAAGAGATGGTTTACGAAAGATTGAAAGAGCTTCTGGAGACGAGGAATGAAACATGATGAAAAAGATTTAGCCAATCTTAAATATACCTCCAGAGAGATTAAGAAAAAGAGCAAGAGGATATACCGCCAGATCCTTGCAGAGTCTGAAAACTTTGATTGCGGAAATTTCAAGGCGATCGGAACGGATGACCTTGCCCGCCTATTCGGATTGTATGACCTGTATTTCTTCAATAGATTTTTCCATAACAATTATAGAGAGAAGATATCTTTTCGCCGGTCACAGAGAATGACCAGGGCAGCAGGGAGGATCGCGTATACGAAACATGACGGGACATATACGATCTCGTTATCAATGACGCTCGTCTCGCAGACGTTTCATGATGTCAAGCGGGAGGTGGTGGTAAACGGTATCGTCTGCCATGATCGGCTGGAAGCGACTATGCGTGTTCTGGAACATGAGATCATCCATCTCCTGGAGTGGGTACTGTTTGGTAAAACGAGTTGTTCAAAGCCCGGTTTCAGATCTTTGAGCCGTAATATCTTTGGTCATACCGATGTTACGCATCAACTGGTGACTCAGGCAGAGCGTGCCCATAAAAGATTCAACCTGCGAATAGGGGATGAAACAGTGTTTGAACATGATGGGAATACCTATCGCGGAGTTATATCCCGCATAACCAAACGTGCCACGGTTATGGTCAGGGATTCGGATGGAAACTTCCAGGATTCCCAGGGAAACCGGTATAGCAAGTATTACGTTCCTCTTCAGCACCTGAACCGATCAGAGGGCGAATATAAATCCTGTTGACCGGTCCACGTTATCCGCGATCCTTGATCCGATATCAGCCAATACCGTCACTCTTTTTTCACAAAACGGACAAAATTCATCTGATAACGGATAGTTTTATATACCCGCATCTCAAATCCGAAGCATGGGCAGATACCAGTTGCGATGCCTGCATTGTAACCAGACGCTTGCGGATCATTACACACTCCGGTGTCACGATGACGCGCTGCTCCGCACAGAATACCAGGAGAAGCGTTTGGTCATACGAGACCTCCCTGGACTATGGAAGTTTCAGGAATGGCTCCCGGTCGCAGGAAGCATGGAGGTCAGTGATGCGCCTGCCACCTACAAAAGCGAAGGACTTGCACGAGAACTGGGACTGCACAATTTATACATCAGTTTCAACGGATATTTCCCTGAGCGAGGGGCTTTTATTAAGACATGCAGTTTCAAGGAACTCGAATCGCCACCGACATTCCAGAGATCTGCTGAACACGGCAACGGGACGCTCGTGATCGCTTCCGCGGGCAATACCGGACGAGCATTTGCAGAGACCGCGTCAGGTGCAGGACTCCCTCTAGTCGTCGTGATACCGGAGTCGAATATGTACCGCCTCTGGATCACGAATGACATCTCAGACTCGATCCGGGTGATCGCTGTAGATGGAGACTATTACGATGCGATCGTTCTTGGGGACCGGATCGGGCAGATGGGCGGGTTCCGGAGCGAGGGTGGCGCGAAGAACGTTGCCAGGCGGGACGGGATGGGTATCGTGATGCTCGATGCCGTGCTGTGCATGAAGACGCTTCCGGATCATTATTTCCAGGCGATCGGCTCCGGAACCGGTGGCATCGCTGCATGGGAGGCATCGCTCCGGTTGATCGGTGACGGGAGATTCGGAGACCGGATGCCGCAACTCCATCTGGCGCAGGATTCCGTGTTTGCGCCGATATTTAATGCATGGTCGCACAATCGAAGCACGATTGCGCCTGAGGACGTGCCAGACAAATCAAAGATCAGAGGGACATACACAGACATACTCTCGAACAGGAATCCTCCGTACGGCATCAGGGGCGGTGTCGCAGACGCACTTGTTGATACCGCGGGGCAGGTTTACGCGATCGATACTGGTGAGGCGCGCGATGCGAAACGATTGTTCGAGGACACTGAAGGCGTTGATATCCTGCGTCCGGCTGCCATCGCTGTTGCTGCGCTGTGCCGTGCAGCCGGCAGCAATTCCATCGATCCTGATGACACTATTCTGCTCAATATAACCGGAGGCGGCTTATCCCGGCTGAAGGACGATTATGCACCCAACCACCTGAGTGCTGATCTTCTGGCGACTGATGAGAACATGGATGAACTTATGGAGGTACTATTGCTATGACCGATATTTCTACTGATATTTCCGATATCACGATTTTGTGCGGCGTTGATAAGGATTGCAACCCCGAATCCGTTGGTGAAATAAAGATAAAGGCAGGAGAGATCGTTGGCATCGTCGGACCGACAGGTTCTGGAAAAAGCACGCTCATCTCAGATATCGAACAGCTCGCCTGCGGGGATACTCCTTCGAGGAGAAAGATACTGATCAATTGCGAAGAGCCGGATCAGATACTGCGGAGGGATCCGAAAAAGAAAAGGATCGCACAGTTGTCTCAAAATATGCATTTTCTTGCGGATATGACTGTTCTGGACTTCCTGCGGATGCACGCAAAGAGCAGGGGCAAGAACTCGGATACGCCGCAGCAGACGATAAGAACAGCGAATACGCTGACTGGCGAGCCCATATCAGAGGATAGCCAGCTGACAATCCTAAGTGGCGGGCAGTCGAAAGCGCTGATGGTCGCAGACATCGCAATCATCAGCGATTCTCCTGTGGTGCTGATCGATGAGATCGAGAACGCGGGGATTCGGAAGAGAGAAGCGCTTCGATTGCTGTCAGGTAGGGAGAAGATCGTTCTTGTGGTGACGCATGATCCTGTGCTTGCGCTGATGACAGAGCGGCGCATCGTTATGAAGAACGGCGGCATCACCGGCATCATCGAAACCGCGGAAACCGAGCGGGAGGTGTGTGCACACCTATCAGAGCTGGATGAATACATGATGGAACTGCGCGATGCGATCAGGTGCGGGCGCTCGGTTGAGGGGTTGCACCTAGATGCTTTTTGCTCGGCAGGCAGTCTCTGATCCTCGCCCTCCAATCACCGATCCCTCGATAGTATCTCGGCAATCGCACGGATATCTGCGTCAGTCTTGAACGATGTTCCTGAGAAATGCGTTCTCGATGCCGCAAACCCGGAATCCCGAAGTTTATCGACTACAGTATCGATCTGGATCGGCGGAATCTTAAGTGCACGGCAGATCTTGTGTTGATCATAGAATGTCGGGGCATCGATCTCGTCTCTGCACATCTCCACGAGTTTGATCGATTGTTTATCAGATTCCCGATCGATCAGCTCAGAAAGAACCGATCCCAGAAACGCAGGATCGTGCAGCCGTCCGAGCCACAGGGGACCGGTAGCCACAATCCGCGACCCGCATACCTGGCATCGGTCAGAGATCACGGGCGCAAGACCGGACATCCAGGTCCTGAAACTACAGTGGCGGCAGTGGGCGATGAAACCAAGTTCTTGCATCGACTTATCAGCGGAAGAAACACTTTTCAGCACCTTTGCGTACACACGGACGTAATGCCGTCTCGCATAAGCGAGGAGCGGAACCATCGCGATCTCCTGCACCGCAAGCGCCCGTGCGATCGCGCCCATCAGCACCCGAACCCCGATCTCGGCGTGGTACTCGTTGTTCATCGGCACAGACGCGTATTTGCGGATCCCTGCGTTCAGGTGCGCCCCGCAGAGCGGTGCCGTGTCGGTCGCGGTTATGCAGAGCATCCTTCTGGCAGAGCGTGATGCCGCGGCAAGGAACGGCGCGGGCGATCCGAACGGATCGATATCGACGACATCGAACCGCCTCTGGTGGAGCAGGACGTTCGCATCCTCGTTTGTGACAACGCAGGACGATTGCAGGTTGTTTAAGGCGATATTTTGCCGGATCAGGTATGCGGCATCCGGATCCCGGTCGTTGAGTGTGACTGTAAGTCCGAGTTCTGATGCGGCACGCAAGCCCCGGATGCCGGTTGCAGCGAACGTGTCGAAGTACGATTCGATGGGGTCAACCGTGCAGTCGAATGCTGCAAGGACTGCGATCGTGAGGTCGCGGTCGGCGGTCATCTGGGGGTTGTAGAACGCTTCCCCGAGTTCTACAGTTATGCCGTGTTCGGTGATGGGGGGCATGTCTGTTCTTTTTAGTATCTCATGTTTGATGAGACTGCCCCCACCTACATGTCAAAGCGGACCAGCGAGCAAGAACTTCGCGCGGCTGCTATAAGCAATACCTGTGCCGGCAGCCGCACATTCCGGTTCACTCACCCGACCCTTCAGACCATTCAAGCACGGTCACGGTTCCGCGCATTGTATTCCCGTAGCCCTGACAGTAATATGTATAGTTGCCAGATTCGTCGAATATGTAGTTAAACTTCATGCCGTACCTGATTGTGTGGTTCTCCCAGAGCCCTTCCTCACTTACCAGTACGAAGTCGTCCATAGTGAGGTCCTGAATATTGATCCAGTTCAGCCCCTCGCCCACGTGAATCGTTGGATTCCTGGGGGTGAGCGCATACTGATCGATCCAGATGGGCTGGGGCGGTCTCAGCGTATGTGTCTCGGTCGGAGTCGGTTCTGGCATCGGCGTCTCGGTCGGAGTCGGTTCCGGCGTTGGTGCCACAGGCGGTTCCAGTGTCGGTATGGGTGTCGGAGTTGGCGTCGGTGCAACCGTGTCCTTGTCACCGATGCACCCGGAAAACAGCACAGCAAGCAACAGTGCTGCGAGCATTATGGATTTTAACTTCATGATAATCACCTATCGAAATGTCTGGTTGTAAAGTTATTGGTTCAGTATATCCCCAACCTGTCACGCTTCCGGAGATTAGATCGACGCCCGATTCCTCACCCCGCAGAACGCCCTTTCCGCCCGAGATATACCCACTGATCATACACTCCTGCATCGTCCCGGTTGTCGATAATCTCTCCGGTCATCCCGATCTCGTCCATAACCTCCTTTAAGATGGCGATCTCCTCCTCCTTATGAACCGTAAAGACAAGAAGCCCATTTTCACGCAACAAAACAGCAGATTCTGACATGATACTCGCCCAGAGATCCTTGTTGAACGGATAGATTGCGCCGAGCATGAATCCGATGACGCAGTCGAAGGATTCCGCATCAAAGAAAGCAGAGAGTTCTATAGCGTCCAGAACCGCTGACCTGTGCGGAGCAAGCACGCCGTGCTCGAGCCCTTCACAGATCGCGCAACTGTCAGAATCCAGACAGAACGGATCGCAGCCCAGTTCAGAGAGAGCGATCGTCGCCATCCCGTTGCCGCAGCAGATCTCAAGCACATCCATCCCTGCGAAATCGGTGTTGCCGGACTGTTCGATCGTTTTCAAGAGTGTCGTGAGTCTATCCACACGCGATTCTGAAAATATCTCTGAAAATGGTTTTTTTGCAGATATGCACCGGTCACACAGCATCCGGTTCACGAGCATGATCGAATAATACTCGATGATCGCGTCCATGAACTGCGAATCCGTCGTCTCCACGGTGCGGACGTTTCCGGCGTGTTCGCACAACCCGGCGCCCAGATCCGTGAAACCGGGATCTTTGCATATCGTGTTTACAAATATCATCCGGAAGTCCTGACCCTCCGAATTTGTAAGAACGGCGATTCCGAGCAGTTCATCCTGCCCGCCCAGTCTTTCGATCCGGATCACTTCGCCAAACGGTATCCCTGACCGGACGATCTCTGTGAGATACTGCCTGGTCAGTTTGCAGGTCTTCTGGTCGCTGAAACTCCTCTCTATGAGCTGCACGGGCTCATCAGCGATGCCAAGCAGGTCATTAAAAAGCATGGTAAATGGAATATCCCCAATGATATAAAACCACTATCTTTTTCAAGTGAGCGCACCCATCATAATAAATTATGCGGCTGGTCATGAAATTCGGAGGCGCCTCGATCGCAGATGGCGAGAAGATAAAATGGGTTGCTGAGTTGATAAACCGCCATCGAGATCATGAACTGGTCGTTGTGACCTCTGCGCTTAAGAATGTCACGGATCATCTGCTGGAACAGGCAGATATGGTAACGGACGCGGGGGACATCGAGGCGGTTCGTGAACTGATCGCTCATCTGCGAGACGTCCATTACAGGGCGGCGCATGTAGCAATCAACGACGAGATCGCTCTCAATCAGGTGCTGGGCGAACTGGACAGCCGCATCCGCGAACTTGCGCAGGCTTTGACCGGGATATGCTATCTCGGGGAGTTGACCCCCCGTTCCAGCGATTACATATCTTCTTACGGGGAGTTGCTCTCAGCACCGATCCTATCAGGAGCGCTCCGCTCGATCGGAATCTCTTCAACGCATCTTACAGGCAGAGAGGCTGGGATCATAACCAACAGCGAATACAAGGCAGCAAAACCGCTTGAAGGCACCAATGAGCGGATACGTGAGAGCTTGCTCCCGCTGATCCGCGAGTGCGTGCCCGTAGTCACAGGCTTTATCGCAGAAGACGCATCCGGCATCCCGACAACGCTCGGGCGCGGCGGATCCGATTTCTCGGCATCGCTGATAGGTGATGCGATCGATGCAGACGAGATCTGGTTCTGGAAGGAGGTGTCAGGGATCATGACAGCAGACCCGGAGATCGTGCCAGACGCGCGCAACATCCCGCTGATCTCGTACATCGAGGTGATGGAACTTTCGTACTTTGGCGCAAAGGTGCTTCATCCGCGTGCGATCGAACCCGCGATCAGGAACGACCTCCCTGTACGGGTGCTAAACACCTTCGACCCCGATTTTACAGGCACGCTTGTGGTGAAGGAGCAGGAGCAGGGCAAAGAGGTTGTGAAAGCGGTCACCGTCATCGAAAACATCGCGCTGATAAATGTCTCAGGAGCCGGCATGGTCGGCACCATCGGAGTTGCAGCACGCGTATTTGGCGCACTTGCAGATGCGGGCGTGAACATCACCATGATCAGTCAGGGATCGTCCGAGGCGAACATCTCGATCGTTGTCGAGGAGTCGCATCTGAACATCGCTGCGGATGCCATCAGGTCAGAGTTTAAAAACGGGGTGATACGCGAGTTGACGATGAACCCGGATGTCAGTGCAGTCGCAGTGGTCGGGGCGGGCATGGTCGGCACCCCTGGCATTGCGGCACGCGTCTTCACAGCGATGGGGAGCGCGGGCATCAATGTGATCATGATCAGTCAGGGCTCTTCAGAGCACAACATCTCGTTTGTGGTGCAAAGTGATGATGCGGAGAGGGCTGTGCGTGCGCTGCACAGTGAGTTCGGGCTTGGGCTGCCGAGATCTTAAAGGGCTAAATAGATGTGCGCTGACTTCTTAATCGGCGGCTGTATTTCCTACTGATGTCATTTATCAGGGGGTCACTCGAACAACTGATCCACGTACCAGCCCGCATCAAACTTCACGAGGTCCCCGTACTTCTGTCCGGTTCCCAGAAACAGTATCGGCTTTCCTATGATGTGCGCAATCGAGATCGCTGCGCCGCCCTTCGAGTCCATATCAACCTTTGTGAGGATGCTGCCCCCGATCGGGACTACTGTATTAAACTCCCGCGCCCGTTCCACAGCATCATTACCAGCAACCGCCTCGTCCACAAAGATCACGAGATCAGGTGGCGTCACACGGCATATCTTCTCGAGCTGGTCCATCAGGTTCACGTTCGTGTGCATCCGCCCTGCCGTGTCCGCAAGCACCACATCACGGTGCTGCGCTTTCGCATGTTGGACCGCGTCATAGACGACCGCGGCCGGATCGCCGCCATGCTGGTGCTTGATAAGTTTTACACCAATTCTCTCGGCATGTTTCTCCATCTGTTCGGTTGCGCCCGCCCTGAACGTGTCTCCTGATGCTATCACGACAGAATACCCGGCATCCTTCAATCTCGATGCGACTTTCGCTATCGTGGTCGTTTTCCCAGTGCCGTTCACTCCTGTGAATACGATGGTCACTGGCTTTGTGGCGTTTGCGATGAAATCATCAAGATCGAACATCTCCTTTGACATCACTCCGATGAGGGCATTCCGAAGCGCGGTTTCGACGATATCGGAAGTATTCGCCCTGATTTTTTTATGAACGCCTACCAGTTCGTCTTTCACTGCATCGATGATGCTCTCGGCAACAGGAAGCGCAACATCGCTCTCGAGCAAAGCCATCTCGAGATCCCACAGCGGACCCTCGAGGTCGTTCTCATCGAGAATCAACTCCCGCTCAACGATCAGGGTTTTCGCTCTCTTGACGACCCCGACCTTCTTCTTATCCGTCTTCGGCGTTTCTTCCACGCCCACATCCGCAGCCTTCCGGTCGATCGTGCTGCTGATCGCCTCTTTGAATGAGTCGAGCTTATCTTTTAATTTTTTAAACATCAGATATATGCCTGATCCACCGGTCTTGCCTGCGCCTGTTTGGTAGCCTCTGTCTGGATCGCCTGAATCCTCTTTGCCAGATCGCCCATCGTCTGGTTCATCTGTTCAAGGATCTTTGCGAGCTTCTCCTTCCTGTCGACGAGACGCTCTTTTGCAGCGTCTGAAGACATCTCTGCCGATACGTTCGATCCGAGACTGATGATCGTACGCTCGGGTTTGACCATTTTGGCGTGTACGAACGAACCCGCCCCGATTGGAACAAGCGACGCGACTTCGTCTTCGTCCTTGAGTGCATCGATTGCGTTTACGGCACGCTCGCATTCGATGATAGACATCTGGATCGCTTCCATCTGCCCTGCAAGCATCTCGGCATGCGCCTGATGTTCATCATGCTGGGCTACCAATCGCTGTATTTCATCGTTTGTAGGTTGTCCACTCATGAGGACCCCGTCTCCGAAATGTCTGTTATATCGATAAAATTACGCTTCAGCCTATGCTCGCTTCCGATGAGCGAATACACTTTCTCGATTGCGTTTTTCTGGTTCTGGCTGCTTACCGTCTTGGTAAACCGCTCCCGGCTCGAACCGGCTTTGAATGTTCCGCTGACTGTGAACTCTTTTGCCATGTTATATCACTTCTCAAGAACCTTGACACTTGTATGGGTGTCGATCACATAATCGAAATCAATCACATCGTACCATCCGGTCTGCTCAAAGATGCTCATGAAGCAGACACCGATGGTCAGCCCACCATCTCCAAGAATGCGGCCGATCATCGAATTAAGTGTATTGACATCGACACTGATCTTTAGCATCGCAAGACCGCCGAGTATCACTACCGTATCCGCGGCGGCATCTGTATTCTCAGCCAACTGCATGCCGTGGCTCGTGAACACGATTCTTTTCGCATCGTCAGAATCAAGATTGGCGACAAACGCCATCTCCTTGCCCGCATCCCTGATCGGGTATGCGATCAGTTCCGCAAACGGGGTGCAGAACCCGGGAGTGCCGACAAACGTTATCCGCTTTGACTCTTTGGTGATCTCCCGAAAGGCATTCAGGATGCCTCCGAGCCCTGATGAGGTGCTGATCTCTTTCATTGTGCATCACAACCGTTAGGGTTTCTGGCTACCAGTATAACAATCTTTCGATGATGCCGGGCTGCCTCGCATCGCCTCATCCAAAACCGGATCGGATACGGATCATTACTGCTTCTCTATGTAGATCGCAGGTCTCCCGGGTTCCGCAAATCTCCGCTTACCCTGTGGATCGATATCATCCCCGGCAGAATCCGCGTCCACGACCGCAACTGCGCAGTTAAACTCCTTCCCGATGAAACCTGAGGATTCCAGGAGCGCATCCAGTTCATCCACCGGATCGATAGAGTCTGCGACCTGTTCATCGCTCCATCTCTGCACATCCTTGACTAACGACTGCACAAACTTCGGAACCTCACGTGCATGTTTCTTGATCTCGGGATTCTGCATCAGATCCTTCATCAGAGCGCCCATCTCCAGTTTCCCGGACTGCTTCGCCAGAAGAGCGGCCTTGAATGCTGCGTTCTTCCATACAGGGGCTGTGAATAGCGTGATCTTGCCGGGCTTTATCCCTGCCACCCTGACGATCTCCTCGATGTCGCCAAGCGTGTTTTCCACCAGTTCCTCTGCTCTTTCGGAATCTCTGTCGATGAGACTTATATCCGGGATCGGATACTCTGAAAGCGAGACCGAACCGTCGTTTCCTGCCGCCTCCCACAACTCCTCACAGACATGCGGCGTGAACGGAGCCATCAGCCGGATCCAGACGCTTGCAATATCTTTCAGGGACGCTGTACCACCCCTCCGCTGATACCACTTAAGATCGTTCATCAGCAGGTAGAATGCGTTCTGAAGCGCATGTCTCGTGCGAAGCACATCGAGAGCCGTGCTCGTTTCTGCAATCCTGTGCTGGAGACGACTCATCATCCACCTATCAATGATCTCTGGCTCTGGCTCCGGTTCTTGCGCTCCGCCAGCGCCTGTCGTCTCGGTGATATCGCGTACAATGTTGTAGAACCGCTCCAGTTGCTTATGCGTGCTTTTAGCGCCCTCGGATCGCCAGTCCGCATCCTGCGTCTGCTCAGCAGCGCCGAGGATGTAGAGCCGCACCACATCAGCGCCGTAATCATCAATCGACTGGTTAAGCGTGAGCAGAGGTCCTTTGGACTTGCTCATCTTCTCGCCTTCAAGGGAGACAAAACCATTTACCGCGATCGCTTCTGGCAGCTTATCCTCAGGAAAGAGGGCTACGTGGTGGAATAGGAAGAATAAGAGATGATTCGGGACGAGATCCTTCCCTGACGACCGGATATCGACCGGATACCAGTACTCAAAGTCGCTGTGTATCTGCTCTACGAGATCCGGGTCGACAGGCATGCCATCAGCGCTTCCCTCTCCAAGCAGCACATAATCAAAGAACTCGGGCGTGAGTTGTTCCACATTCAGCCGGTCAATATACTTTGAGATGATGTAATACGACATATAAATCGTCGAATCCGCAAGAGACTCGATGAGCCACTCGTCATCCCACGGAAGTCTCGTTCCAAGCCCTTTTCTGCGGGCACACGCCTTGTCCTTCAGCCAGTCGATCTTGTTCTCGAACTCAACCCGCAGTTCATCAGGGATGATACGCATCCGGGAGAGATGGTCATACACCTTATCCTTCCAGGCAGGATCTGAATAGTTGAGGAACCACTGGTCCTTGACCATCTTCACAACGCAGGTCGTCCCGCATCTGCACACCACAGGCAGTTCGCTGAACTCGTAAAAGACGTCTGCGAGGTTCTCTTCGATGAGATCACGCGTCAAGACATCCTTTATCTTTGAGACCGGAGTCCCGCTGTACTTGCCTGTATTCTCTTTAAGCACCCCGCGGTGAAACTCCCTTCTGTAAACTAGTTTTGTAGCCTTCTCTGCAAGCGGATCCGACTGATCCTTGACCCCGAGTTCCTCCACAATCTCAACAGCAGGGAACTCGCCCATCTCAGGAACCTCTATAAGCGAGATCATCTCGATGTCTGAGAGATCAAGGATGCCGTATTCGATGAGTTCAACCCCTTTAAGGTCCCTTAGCGCCAGATAGTCGTAAGGCGCATGTGCCGGAACGCTCATCACGACTCCGCTTCCGTTTGCAGGATCGACAAAACTTGCAGGCAGGATCAGCACATCATGCTCGATCACCGGATTCTCGACCGTCTTTCCGATGAGATCCCTCCCGCTGATCTCGCCTGTCTTTTTGACCTCCTTATCGGTGTACGTCAGTTTCTGGTACGCTTCCTCGGAAACGATCCACTGCTCAGAATTGACGTTGACCTTCACATAAACGACATCAGGATTGATCCAGAGGTTCGTAACACCGAATACGGTTTCGGGGCGGAGCGTTGCGCATGGGAGAATCCATCCGTCCGGTGCATCTGATGCATTCGATCCGTCCAATTTGAGTCTGAACTTGAGTAATGTGTAATCGAGAATGTTTGCACCCTCCCCGTGGAGCAGATCATGATCCTCGACCGGATTTTCGTCATTCGGACACCACCGCACCGGATGCGAGCCCTTGACGACGTAACCGAGGTCGTACAGCCGATTAAACTGCCATTCAATAAACTTTTTGTAAGCAGGATCGATCGTTGTGAACCTCCGTGTCCAGTCGATGGAGAATCCGACCTTCCGCATCACAGCCTCTGCTTCCCTGCCGAAATATTCGGCAAGCGCTTCAGGGGAGTCGAGCGTCTCAAGCACGCCTATATGGATGCCGTGTAGTTCCGTGTAGACCCGCACGGTTTCGGGATCGCGTTTTGCGATCAATTCGGCAAGACCTATGAGCGGGGTGCCTGTTGCATGAAAACCCATCGGAAAGAGGACGTTTCGTCCAAGCATCCGCTGGTATCTGGCTATAACATCGCCTATTGTGAACGTTCTGGTGTGACCGGCATGTAAATTTCCGTTTAAGTATGGATATGGAATTGTTATGAAATATTTCTCTTTACCGGATACCTCTGGCTGGAATATCCGTTCTGTGTCCCATTTTTCCTGCCATTTTCTCTCGATCGTCTGTGGATTGTATTGCATGTCGATCAGAGGAATCTGAAACTTGGCTGTACTTTAAGATTTCTTAACCGCGGGGGTGTCGATTCGTCTGGCGCTCTGGTTCTGGCTTGTATGCTTTTGGTTATTCGAAATATGGAGTGGAGAAACAGTATGCCTGTCATGCTTCAGTTCCTTTGACATTTGGAATTGTATATGCAGCCGTAGTATAAGGATCAACGGCAAAAGTGCGCTGAAAGTATTGATACTATCACATAAAATAAGCCGAATCAATCAAGCCAATATCTACTTTTCAACCACAGTCCCACCCCGCCCCTCCAGCGCCTCAATCACACCCTCAGGCATGCACACAACCGCCCGCTCCCCCCCTTGCTCCACAAACTCCACCGCAGCCTGAATCTTGGGCCCCATGCTCCCTGGAGGGACCTGCCCTTCTGCCAGATAGCGGCGCGCATCCTCCACAGTCATCCGGTCCAGTTCAACCTGCTCGGGCGTATTGTAATTCAGGCACACCTTATCCACAGTGGTCAGGAACATCACCACATCCGCCCCAATTTCCCTGGCCAGCAAACTCGACGCCAGGTCCTTATCAATCACCGCATCCACACCCTTCATGTCACCATCCTCCTCAACCACAGGAACGCCCCCACCCCCGCAAGCCACCACGATAACACCGTCCTGAACCAGCTCCTTAATGACTTCCATTTCAACAATATCC
The DNA here is from genome assembly GCA_030604085.1 of Methanosarcinales archaeon. Classification (GTDB taxonomy): domain Archaea; phylum Halobacteriota; class Methanosarcinia; order Methanosarcinales; family Methanogasteraceae; genus Methanogaster_A. The sequence goes on from JAUVWP010000015.1 coordinate 26,587, forward strand.
ACTGGCACGGGCGAAGGCACAACCCTGCGTCAGCCCCGCCCGCTATCCTCCACCATTGCATGGCTGCAGCGTTCAAGTTCCTCCATATATGCCTTTTCATAGAACGGCCCCACAGGCTTGGTGGGATGCTCAACTGCAGGGTCATGGGGGTCCACCAGCACCTGCGTGACCACCGATGCCACCTTGGTATCGAGATAGTGGTCCTTCAACTGGTTCATCAGGCTCTGGGCTATCATATATCCCATGCTCCCCTGGGATTGGGCCACATCCACATTCAGTGGCACATACGGCACCTTCCCCCTGGCCGCCTCCTCCTGTATCATGATAAAACCCACCTGTGGCCCGTTCCCGTGGGTCAACACAACCCGGTGGCCCGCCCGCACCAGATGGGCGATATAGCCCATGGATTCAAAAGTGTTGTCGAACTGCTCCCTTATGGTGCCTTTTTGCCCAGGTTTGATAATAGCATTACCGCCAAGAGCGGCCACTATGAGACTCAAGCACCCACCCTTTCCAGAAACTCCCTGATTATCATTTCCAGGGTCATCTCCCCGATCTCTATTATCTCATAGCGCACCCTGGTGGCCGGTTTATTGATATTGATAACCCGGCTCAGGTCAATGGGTGTACCAATGACCACAGCATCGCAGTCTGCATTGTTAATGGTCTCTTCCAGGTCACTCACCTGCTTGGGGCTGTAACCCATGGCAGGCAGCAGCGGCCCGATATCAGGATATTTCTGGAATGTCTCAATGATCGTACCCACCGTATACGGCCGGGGGTCAATTATTTCCCGCGCCCCCGCCTTGTTGGCACCGATGGTTCCGGCTCCGTATTTCATGCCACCATGGGTCAGGGTGGGCCCATCCTCCACTACTAGCACCCGTTTACCCTTGATGATCTCAGGACGTTCCACCGTGATGGGCGAGGCAGAATCAATAATCCTGACATCCGGATTGACCTCCAGGATATTGCGGCGCACCAGCTCAATATTTTCAAGTTCTGCCGTGTCCTGCTTATTGATCACCACCACATCTGCCATTCGCAGGTTTATTTCACCAGGGTAGTATGTGAGTCCGTCCCCTGCCCTGTGGGGGTCGGCCACCACGATGCTCAGGTCGGGTTTGAAGAACGGAAAGTCGTTATTACCCCCGTCCCATACCACGATATCTGCCTCTGCCTCGGCCCTGCGCAGTATCTTCTCATAATCCACACCTGCGAATACCGTACATCCCACATCGATATGAGTCTCGTATTCTTCCCGCTCCTCGATGGTAGTGTCCATTTCATCCAGGTCCTCGTACGATGAAAAGCGCTGCACTGCCTGTTTTGCCAGATTCCCATAGGGCATTGGATGCCTGACCACCGATGATGTCCTGCCCAGCTTTCGCAAAATCTGACATATTTTTTTACTCACAGAGGTCTTGCCGCTACCCGTACGCACCGCGCATACCGATATCACGGGTTTGCTGCTCCCAAGCATAGTAGAATCTGGTCCCTGCATGATAAAATCTGCACCTGCAGCAT
>JAUVWP010000050.1 GCA_030604085.1 Methanosarcinales archaeon
CATCAGTTGGTGCATTCGCTGCGATCAGTACCCCATTCCGACTCACTATCGCGCTTACCTCGATTGCGGTCTTATTATGCAGGTCTGACAGTGTTTTGTCGAGTGCGTCCATTGTGGTCATGCGGCAGCTCTCCTGAATGATCCATCCGTCTTTCCAAACTTTGTTTTGGGATTATTAAACTTTCGATAAAACGATGTTCTGAAATTTTAGAATTCCAAATTGCGCTTACGGCAGGGTATAACTTTGCAGCCACAAGCAAACCAAAGAATTTATATCACCGCCCTCCTTATATGGAATCGCAGCCCGATGATGTAGCGGTCAATCATCTGGGACTCTGGATCCCAGCACCTCGGTTCGAATCCGAGTCGGGCTATTTTATGGAAATTGATGAGACGAGAGAACTGATAGAGAAATATGCGCTCCAGAATGCCGTGAAGTATGGAAAAACCCCACAAACAGGCGCGGTACTTGGCAAGATTCTTGGAGAGCATCCTGATCTGCGAAAGGATGCGAAAGAGGTGGCATCTCTCATAGGTGAGGTTTTATCCGGATTAACAGGCGATCCTGAGTCATGGGAGCAGAGACTCGGGGAAATCGCGCCCGATCTCATCGAGGAGATCCATGAGCGCAAGCAGCCAAGCACCGGTCTTCCCGATCTCGAGGTCGATGGCAGGGCAGTACTCCGGTTTGCGCCGAACCCGAACGGACCTGCCACCATCGGCAGCGTGCGCGGCATCGTTGTGAACTCCGAGTATGCACAGAGGTATCACGGCGAGTTTATAATCAGGTTCGATGACACCGACCCGAAGACGAAGGCACCGATGCTCGACGCTTATACATGGTACCTCGATGATTGCGAGTATCTTGGCACGGTTCCCGACCGGGTGGTGTATGCAAGCGATCACCTTTTGGAATACTACGAATACGCAAAAAAACTCATTCTCATGGGCAAGGCTTACGTCTGCACCTGTCCGAGGGACGAATTCAAGCGATACAAGGATGCTAAAGAGCCATGCCCCCACCGGGACGCTGACGTGGACGCAAATCTTAAACATTGGGAGCAGATGCTTGATGGCGGATACCCCGAGGGTGGCGCGGTGCTGCGCATCAAGACCGATATCAAGCACAAGGATCCTGCAATGCGTGACTGGGCTGCATTCAGGATCGTTTTGACCCCGCACCCGCGCCCCGAGATTGGCGACCGGTTCAGGGTATGGCCCCTGCTCGATTTCGAATCCGCAATCGAGGATCATGTTCTCGGGATCACCCACATCATACGCGGCAAGGACCTGATGGACAGCGAGCAAAGGCAGCGCTACGTCTACGAGTATCTGGGCTGGCAGTACCCAAAGACCCTGCACTGGGGCAGGATGAAGATCCACGAATTCGGAAGATTCAGCACGAGCGCAATTTCAGAGGCGATTGCAGACGGGACCTATACGGGCTGGGACGATCCGCGCGTTCCGACGCTCCGGGCGCTTCGAAGACGCGGCATCACCGCAGTTGCTATCCGGAGATTCATGATCGATCTCGGCATCGCTGAGACTGATATCAGTTTAAGTCTCGACAATCTCTACGCCATCAACCGCAAGATCGTTGATCCGGCAGCGAACCGGTATTTCTTTGTCTGGGAACCTGTGAAGATGGAGATTCTGGACGCTCCGAAGATGATCGCAACACCGAAATGCCATCCTGAGCGGGACGATCTTCGAAAGATTCCTGCCAGTTCCACCCTTTCCATGTGTAGAACAGACATCGAAAGTCTTGAAGCAGGCGATAAATTACGGCTCAAGAATCTGTACGATATCGAGATCGTGAGCACCGAACCGCTGGTAGCAAGATGTATCGGCGGCATCCACGAGGCGTGGTGCGCGATCGAGGAGAAGCCGCGGTACCAGATCATCCACTGGGTGCCGGATGAACACGTCCAGGTGGTGGTGCGTGCGCCTGACCAGACGTATGAGGGCGTTGGCGAGACCGGAATCGCTGCTGAACAGGGAAATATCGTTCAATTCGAGCGGTTCGGATTCGTACGAATCGATAGCGTGGATGCCGGGCGGGTTGTTGCGTATTTTGCGCATCGGTAGCTGCAATCAATCGTATTGCCCGCGAAGCTGAGAAGCCATCACAACAACCATGTTCGGATTCGTGACATCCATCCAAACGTGTGCAGTCACAATTTAATTCATTTTTACAGGAATCGCTACTGATAAAACACGAACGATACAAATTACACGAATTGTACGAATGTTATTTGATATTACAGTCATGTTTAATGATGTTTAATCTAACCGGGTTATCCTGTGACTCCTCCTGCGCAGTGTCGGATGCATCTTGTGGGTGGGAGAATGGTAAAAACTTATAAGTACCGATGTTTACGTAAAAAGTATAATCTTTCTGATGCGTTATGCCTTCAAAAAGCAAGGAATGAGAGAATGAAGACTCCAAAATACCTTACAAAACTTGATCAAATACCCGAACTTAATGAGGAGGAGCGAGTTGTACTTAAAAATGTCACCGAAAAATTTGCTTTCCGCGCAAACGAGTATTATATGTCATTGATAGACTGGAACGATTCCAAAGATCCGATAAGACGCATTATACTGCCAAACGTGGGCGAACTCGATGAATGGGGTCAGTTGGATGCTTCCAATGAAAGCGCATACACCATGGTTCACGGTCTGCAGCATAAGTACGGATCTACCGCGGTTCTTCTCGTAACCGACACATGCGGTGGCTATTGCAGGTTCTGTTTCAGGAAACGGCTTTTTATAGATGGTTTTGATGAGGTTACCCGTGACGTGACCGAGGGGATCCGGTACATCCGTGAGCACGAGGAACTGACCAACATCCTCGTCACTGGCGGCGATCCGCTGATGTTGTCCACAAGACGGCTGGAAGAACTGGTAAGACAACTTCAAGAGATCGAGCATGTCCATGTTATCCGTATCGGCACCAAGATGCTGGCTTTCAACCCGTACAGGATCCTCGATGACCCGTCGCTGCCAGAGATGATAGAGCGTTACAGCACCGCTCTGAAGAAGATATACATAATGACGCAGTTCAACCATCCAAGAGAACTCACAGACGTGTCTATCGAGGCGGTTCACACCCTCATCAAGGCAGGCGCCATCATCGCTAACCAGACGCCGATGATACGCGGGGTCAACGACGATTCCAAAACCTTGTCCACGCTGTTTAAGAAACTGTCTTTCATCGGCGCGATCCCGTACTATGTCTTCCAGTGCCGTCCGACATCAGGCAACAAGACATTTGCCATTCCGGTCGAGGAGGCGTACCAGATCTTCCAGCGATCACTTAAGGACTGTTCAGGTCTTGCCAAGCGTGCCAGACTGATCATGTCGCATTCGACCGGAAAGATCGAGATCGTGGGAATGACAGACGAACACATCTTTTTCAGGTATCATCAATCGCCTGATCCTGAGCAGGTCGGGAGTTTCATGGTCTTCAAGCGCAATCCGGGCGCCTACTGGTTCGATGATTATCACGAGCTGGTTGCGGAATATCCTATCTAGGATCAGCGCTGGCTGCATCCATACCAGGGTTGATCGGATCAGGGAATTACGGATGTACCAAAAATGGAGCGATGTTGGTCCGCAAATCCGTTAATACCCTTAATCTGTGTAATCCGCGTTCATCTGTGGCTGATATGAATTTTAGCCACTGTCTGCGAGCAGAGCGAGTAGCGGCGGAGCCATTTACGCATATTCCACCAATCTAACCATACCCATGCTGCAGGGTTGGTGTCCTATTTTTCAGCCGATCAGAAAGAATCAAAGAGTCCCGTACCAAAGTCCCAAACCTTAATTACGACGGGCGGCAATCATTGAAACGATGGCAATATCATGCGATCTTATCAGATTCAGGAGCAGGGGCTGGATCTGCGTCGAAAGGTCCCGGACATGCCTCACCGACATCGAGCACGGGTTTTACGGGATCAGAAAGGCGGTCGAACAACTGATCGGTCCCGTAACAGGCACGGTCTACTACAATGCCGCAATCGAGGGCGGCACCGTTTACGTCTGCGGAGCAGTGAAGTCCAACAGCATCACCCGATCAGACAGGGGTTTTTTGGATTGTGTGGATGCTTACGCACAGCTTGGATTCGGGGATTTTAGAATCATGGAGATCGATTACGGGTCTGCGAGAGCCACAGTCACATGCAGGGATGCATTCGAGGGGTGGGCATGGAAGCGGCATGGTGACGTCTCAAAGGCGTGCTATTACTCATGCGGAATCCTTGCAGGATTCATGAGAGCACTTACGGAAAGAGAGGATATCGAGTGCGTTGAGACCGAATGCATCGCGGAAGGTGTGGACGCTTGCGTATTCGTGATTGCGCCAGAAGACGAACTGGTCAGAGAGGGGTTGATGGTGTGACCGGAAAATCCGAGATCGGAGCATGTGGGCTGGCATGTTATGTCTGCCTGTCAAAAGAATCTGGCAGGTGCCGAGGGTGTGAGAGATCACAACCTCTGCTTGTAGAGGTGGCAGAGTGCAAATGCCCGATCTACGAATGTGCCGGAAGACGGGGTGTGGCGAACTGCTTGCGATGCAGCGTACTATCCTGCGATCTCAGGAAAGGGTTATCAAAGGGCTACTGCCCTGCATACACCTATATCGTGGTCGCAGATGTTTGTCTCTGATTGGTAAAAGCTTATGTATCCGTCAGTTCAACCACAACCAGATACAAGGAGTATTAGATGGATAACAAGATCGAGTATCTGCACCGCACATTTATGGGCCTGGGAGCCGCGATCGGAGAACTGTTCGGGAAATCGAGTCAGGAACAGACCAATCTCTTCACGTCATACATCGGCACCCAGATCGGCAAACTACTCCTTGAGAAGGGTGTGGTTACCAGGGACACTCCGGTAAAGGAATTGATCGGAATAATAGCAGATGAACTCGAGTTCGGAGGCGAGTACGAGATCGTCGAGGACGATGGTATGGTCACGCTTGCGATCAGGAAATGTAACGTCTGTCCGAAGAAGGTTGAGGGATTCGTATTCAGGACCACGGTCTGCCCGGTACCTGGAATTGTGAGGGGTGCCATCGATGTTGTGAAGGGCACCAGCGGAGAAGGTTATGCGAAATTAAATCCAGGAAAGGAGTGTAAGATAACAGAGTGTGTGATGACAGATGAGGTGGAATCATGACCGAAGAATGGCGTAAAGAGAAGGTGGATTATGTCGTTTACAACGCGATCTCTTATGCATTCGAACGGGGTTTGAAGGAAACGCTCGGAAATGGGGCGTCGATCCTGCAGACCACGATGGTGCCGCTCGTTGGCGTCGATCTGATCACTGCTACCGAAAAGGAGTTTGGAATTGAGTTTGAACCCGGAAAACCCATCCCTGAGTTCATGGAGGATCTTGCAAAGATGCTTGTCGGACTCGAGGTTGCGGATGAGATTCACTGTATTCCGGATGCCGATGGAAAGAAGGTTCGATGCAGCGTGAAAAACTGCATCAACACACTCGCGCTCAAATATCTGCGCGAGAAGGGAATTGATTCGTGCGTTCTCTGCCCTCCCGGATTTTATGCAGCATCGGCAGCCAGGAAGGTCTTTGGCGAGGAATTCCAGATACGGATAATCAATGAAACAGCAGAACTCGGGGACTGCATAGTAACCTTTGAGATGATCGAGTGATGAGTGATAATCGAGTAGGTGAGCAAAATGCCTGAGACCAAGAAGGATAAACTGGACACGGTTCTTGCCAGATTCGGGGAAGTCGGACAGATCAAGGCGGTCGGCATCGTCTCCAAGGAGGGATTACTGATCACGGCTCTCATGCCGCCTGAGATGAACGAACGGATCGTTGCCGCGCTCTGCTCCACGATCATGGCGAGTGCCGAGACCGCAAGCACCCAGATGGGGACTGGCGAGGTGAGCGATATCCACGTAAAGACCGATGAGGGGACGATACTGCTCCAGCCAGCTGGCGAGAAGGCGATTCTGATCGCGCTGGCAGACTCCGGCGCGCAACTCGGGCTGATCATGATGGAGATCGAAGCGAGGGCTAAGCAGGTGCAGGAGATCCTCGAAGAGGTTTAAACATGGCGGCAGAGATCGAGGGCAGACGTAAGACCTACATCCCGATGCTCGATGAGATGCTCGGCGGCGGAATGCCTGCTGGCACATCGATGTTGTTTACCGCGATGCCGGGCGTCGCATCCGAGGTCTTCGGATGCCAGATCATCGCGGAGCGCATGAGAAACGACGGGGATATCAGTTTCATATACACGAACACGAGAACACCGGTCGAGATCGAGCACGTATTCCACAGGTACGGCTGGGATCTGCGGTCATATCTCGACTCGGGTCAGACATTCTTTGTCGATTCCATCTCCCCGATGATGGGGATGCCAGCGATCGGCAAGTACATGATCGATGATTTTAAAGAGAGCGAGAAGGTGGTGGCAGAAGCGATCGCTGATATCGTTGGGGGAACTGCTGTTATCGAGGATGTTGCAACGCTTCTCGATTCCATCGGTGTCGACCAGACATTCGATATGATCGAGCGGTTAAACGAGGTGGCACGATCAAACGATGTGAACATGATCTATCTCTTCACGAGATGGAACTACGAAAAAGTGATGCTTGGAAGACTGTCTGGAATCGTTGACTGCGAGGTCAAACTCTTCAGCGTTGAAGAGAAGGTGGTCTACCGGCAAGTCTTTGCGGTCACGAAATCGAACTGGAGCGAGGCGTCAGGGACAAAGATATTCTTCGAGGTTCTGGAGCCGGGTGGGGTCCGTGTCTTCATCCCGAAACTGTTGGTGACCGGACCGTATAATGCCGGAAAGACGACATTTACCCATGCGATCGCCCCGAATACCGTTTCAGTGGAGCGGCAGACCTTTGAACTATTTCCAACGACTGTCGGGCTTGATATCGGGCATCTCGACTACAAGGGATTCTCTGCCGACGTATTCGGAACTCCGGGTCAGGAGCGTTTCGATCTCCTGCTTGAACCGCTTGGACGGGAGGCGATCGGCACCTTTATCGTGATCGACTCGACAAAGCCAGAGACGTTTGTGCGGGCGAAAGAGATGATCAGGATGTGCCGCACAGAGGCGATACCAAAGGTGATCATCGCCAACAAGCAGGACCTTCCAAACGCGTTGTCGCCTGATGAGATCAAGAAGAAGATGGCTCTCTGGGAAGGTGTGCCTATCGTTCCGGTCTCGGCGACAGATGAAAAAGGGCTTAGTGAGGCCCTGGATACTCTTTTCAGCTTAATATACGAGATATGATTCCAAAAATAGTGTCCGGGATCGCCGGACTTGATGAACTGACCGGTGGACTGCCAGAGAATACGATGACTCTCGTCTATGGTCCGCCAAAGACCGGAAAGTCCATATTCTGCTACCAGTTTCTGCGTCAGACGGTAGCAGATGGCGATCTCTGCTCGTATCTGATGACTGACTATACCCAGTCCCAGCTCGAACAGCAGATGATGGCTTTTGACTGGTTCATCCATGATTATATCCGGGATAAGAAGTTGTATGTGATCGATACGGCATCAGGCTCGGTCGGCGCTATGCAGAAAGAGACCAAGAACATGATGATATCCTCGCCCCAGAATCCGACCGACATCGCAAGCAAGGTCATCCAGCAGTTGCAGGATATCTACCAGCAGACGCAGCAGTTCAGGTCGATCCTGGACTCATCGACCACGCTATTTGCGTTTAACTCGCCGATCCTTGTCATCAGGGTGCTCAAGTCCTATATCATGCGGATCAAGATGGCAGGCGGAACCGGCATCATCACATACACAGAGGGTACGGCAGAGACCGAGATCGAGACGATGCTGAAAGCGAGCGTGGATAACATCATTTACCTCGATTCCGAGACGATCACCATCGAAGCGATGGCTGGAATCAGGCCGAAGTCGGCAGGTTATCGGATCACCGATAACGGGATCGTGGTTGGGTAGGTCTCCACAGGTGAAGTGTAGAGACACTGTCTGAAAATCAGAGTGTTTTTCGCCGATTTTGTTGTAGTCAAATCGATCCCACACAAGTGGTAAAAGCCACTGGATTTAACCACAGAGGACACGGAGAGCACAGAGTTTTTAAATCGATCCTCCGTGTCCCCCTGTACCCTCTGTGGTTTTATTTTCTGACGATGCCATTTATGTCAGTAGCGGTGTTGTGTATCCAACAGATCATTACAATTTTTCGCCGATTTACTCGATTCGTGCCATCTGTCCAAACGTGGCATTCACGATAAAATCAGCATCAAGAGTCTCAAATCCAGAACGATTCGCCAAGTAAAATCGCGACAGGCAGCCCTGCTGTCTTTGCAAGCATCCATGCGCCCGGAATTACCATGTCAACATCAGAAGGAGTGGGCGAGTACCATGGTATTCCAAGATTATCGAGCAGTCCGGGCGTTAACTGCCCCATCGGCACCTGCGCTGATATCTGCTCGCCGAGATCGCCCCTGTGGCTGAGGACCATGAGCAAGGGCATCCTGTATAGCAGACTTAACGATGCGAGCGCATTGATACTGTTTCCGAGACCCGAGTTCTGCATAACGATCGCAGGGTTCGCACCTCCAAGGTATGCGCCAGCACATATCCCGACACCTTCCTCTTCTCTTGTTACCGGAATATGCACAATCTCGGGATCGGATTCGAGCAGATCGAGCAGACCTCCTAAATTGATGCAGGGAACGCTCGTTACGAAATCGATCCCTGCTTTTTTAAGAGCGCGGTAAGCTTTCATTGAACCCATCTTCATCTTCCTCATCTACGGTTCGAATTTCTGACAATGTCGCTTTTTCTGTTGTGGTCAAATCGATCCCACACAAGCGGTAAAAGTCACCGGATTTAACCACAGAGAACACGGAGAGCACAGAGTTTTTAAATCGATCCTCTGCGCTCGGCCTTCGGCGCTGCTTCGCAGACCGCGGTGACAAATCACTGATTTCCCGACCGTGCCGGATTTCTGCCATCTCGCACGCAACCTTGATCAGCCTGAGCCATGTGTTTAGTGCGGCACGCATGGCAGCGATATCCTCGGCATCCACGATGAGATGCAACATTCCGCCATCCACTGACAGCGCTGCCCGGCTCCTCGGAAACGCTTCCCTGGTCTCTGGCAGCAGCGCATGGTATATCGTGGACGCACCCTCGCCAAAATCGAAACTGAACTCTGCTCGGTCCATTCTCCTTTTTACTTAATTTTTTTTGAAAAATTACTCGGCAGGAACCCGCTTGATATGCACAGGTCGTTCCTTCACAAGGATGCGGTGCCCGCAGTATGGGCACCTGACACCGCGGTATTCATAATCGATCTCAACAGGCTGCTTGCAGTTGACGCATCGGTAGCCCATCAGACCTCCATCGCCGCATCTCGCGCTCTCTGCTCGATAGCACGCTTCACAGACCGTGAAACAGTCTTCCCGATCGACGTGGTCGGAAGATATGTGCCGCCTGCGAATGTGTGCCCGCATTTTCTGCACTTCCAGATTCCGGTGCCGATGCGGCGCACAGACGAAAACCCGCACTGAGTGCATTTATGCTTCTCATGCATCTTCTCTTCGATATCCGCGACGCGCTTTCTGATGTTCCTGCCATACCGCACACCGAATCTACCTGCGGACCTTGTTTTCCATCCTTTAGTATGCTTTACCATTTAGTTACACCTCTAGAAATTTTTCCCGTATCTTGGCAGCCGCAGTCCCTGCCATCTCGACCACCCTCATGACCTGATCGATGGTGAGCGGCTCTGCACCACTCTTCTGCATCCCGGAGATGCTGCCATCGGAGTTGGTGATGACTGTGTACACGGTTCCTGCCAGTTTCCCTTCCTCAAGCGATGGATCGAGAAGCAGTTCTCCGCCAAACTCAATTGCAGTGACCGCAACAGGAATATCCCTCACCGGAAGCGGTGAATCCTCCCCGAGACCATATCTTTCCGCGGGCAGTGTTGTGCTGAGCAGTGCTGCGATGCTGCCAATGGATGCCGCATCGATGATGTTGCCGCCGTTATTCAGCACATGGATGTCGATGAATATGATCCAGACCTTCTCGCCTTTGACCATGCAGAGTTTTTCGAGATCGATCGCTTTCGACTCCCTTATACCGCGATCCACGACTCTTGCAATCTCTATCGCAGTTTCTCTCGGAGGACCTGCCTCGTAGTCAGGGGATGCCATCGGGATCAGTTCGGTATTGGTGATGATCACGCCCACGTCCGGCGTGTCCGGAAACGGCTCACCCGGCTGGATCTTTATGCCGACTAAGATCTGCGTATCCCCAAGCGTCACAAGAGCAGAACCCTCTGCCATCCCTGCGACGCCGGTCTCGATGGTTATGTCCCGAAATTCATCGAACGCACGTCCATCATCCCGCTCACCCTTGAGTATCAGATTGAAGAGGTAATCACGGTGGATCTCTGCCATCACATCGTCACTCATCTGCATCACCTATCCGTGCTTGGGGCATCGCATCTTCCCCATTCTCGGCATATTCCCCGTTGTACTTCTCTATAAGTGCCTGACGCTGTAACTTGTATACCTTATCGCATCCGATTTTAGCCAGTTTGAGTGCCTCGTAAAACTCCTCTTTTGTCAGGTTTCCGTCCATCTGAAGATGCGTGATCTTCCCGCCAGCAGTCATGGCGATCGGCACATCTGCCTCTCCGAAGTTATCCTCCTCTTTCATCAGATCGAGCACGATCTCGCCGTCCACCTTCCCAACAGCACATGCACTTACAAGACCTCTCATCGGGATGCCTGCATCCGCAAGCGCCAGAGATGCCGCATTGATGCCCGCGGTTCTGGTACCGGCATCTGCCTGCAACACCTCTATGAATATATCGACCGCGGTCTTCGGGAAAAACTTTGTAAATACCACGTATTCGAATGCGTCCCTGCCCACCTTCGAAATCTCTATGCTTCTTCTGCTATGACCGGGTCTTATCCGATCATCCACTGAGAATGCAGCCATGTTGTACCTGTACTGCACGACCGCTTTGGTCATATTCTGCCTGTGTCTCGGATGGAGCTCTCTTGGACCATACACCGCAGCCATGATCTTATTACGCCCCCATTCAAGGTAGCAGGACCCATCAGCCCGGTCAAGCGGACTGAGTTCGATTTTGATCGGTCGCAGCTCGTCAACACTCCGTCCATCAAGCCGCTTTCCATCTACAATAAAATGTTCTGGTTTTTCACTCATTATTATTCCTCATCATTTCGACTTTCATGTACTTTGCCATACCTCGTCTTCTCCTTTGCTTTTAAGAATGCCTGTACACGCTCGGTCAGTCCGGGTGTGTGTGCATTATCTTCGATATATCTGACCGTCTGGATTGCCAGATCGATGCAATCATCGCTTCCGTTGATCCATATCCGCCCGTTCTGCCCGACAAACATGTTACATCCTATCTCGCTCTTTAACAGTCGGATCATCGAGCCGTTACGACCGATCACCCGCGGCATCTTTGTCGGATTGATCGTAACGATGCGCCCATCGGAAAGAACCCTGAGTTCCTTCTCCCGAAGCGTAAGTTCTACTTTCATGCCGGCATCCACAGACGCGATCATCGTTAATATGCAGTCCCCGACCTTGAGATATCTGCTCATGTTTTCGGAATCAATCCGTCGCGGATACTGGGATATGTGCAGCAATCCATCGTAAGGCGAGTTGATGTCAACGATCCAGTTTGAATATGCAACCTCTGTGATAATCCCTATCACCCGGTCGCTGGCATGTGGAATGTACTTGCCTGCGAGCGGGATCACACTGATATACCGTTCTCCTATATTCAGGAGTCCGTAGACCGAGGCACGCACCTCGTCACCATGCACGTACGTGCCGCTGCCCGACATCTTTACGTTGTCAGACACCACGTCCCCTGGAATCACAATATTTCTTTCCATATCATTACCTTTTTCATTTCAAAAGTTTGATTTCCGCGCCGCCCTTTGTTAGGCGGTTCACAAGACCGTAAAAATCAAGTTGGATGCCTGCAGGAATCTTAACAACACCGATCCACGACCCGTCAGCCTGCCACTCCTCTTTTACCAGTTCGCCAAAACCCATGACATCTCCATACGATTTTGCAGCGTAATCTGCCGGAATCCTGACAGCGACCTCAACTGTATCGAACCTGATCGGGATGATCGGACGTATCGCATCCATCGTCTTGTTGACCAGTTCATCGATGCCCTTCATCGGATCGATATGGATACCAGCCTCTTCCATCGCCTTCTCAATCCTCGAGACCGGGTGCGGTGCCTTCGTCTGCGGATTAAACGCGCCCTGTGCAATGATGCTTACCACCTGCTTGCGCTTGTCCTCGATGATCTGCTTCCGCTGCTCCTTTGTGAGATGCAGTTCTCCATGCTTCACGATATGCTCGGCGATCGCGAAGATGTCGGTCGTCTCGAAGGTCCCTTCCACGCTCTCCTTACTCGGGTGATCGCCGCGGCTTGCATTCTCAAAGACATCCTCAACAGCAAGCATGTCAGCTATATCCACATCCTCGCCCTTACGAAGCGACAGTGCAAGTTCGGGATCGACCATCACCTCAAAGTGCTTGTCGCCACGTTTCAACCGTGCCGTTATCGCGTTATCAAGCGTAACCATGGCTACTCACTGGCATCCCCGCTATCGTCCTCGTCCTTCGCTTCGATCTCCTTAAACTCCTCAACGATCGCATCGACATATTCAGAAAGTTCATCCTCTTCGAGTTTCTTGAACTGCCGGTCCGTGAGCTCTACAAACCCGACCTCGATCGTGCTCACATCGAACGTGGTATCCGAGACCTGGTACAGTGCTCTCAGTCCAAGACGGATTGCGCCTTTCATATCAAGGTCTTCAGTATACTCACTCTCGAAGATCTCCATAACCTTTGATCTGCCAGCACCGATGGCAGTCGCCTTGTATTCGAGCAGCGCACCGCTCGGATCGGTCTCGAATAACCTTGCACGGTGATCGTCCACGCCCGCAATCAAAAGAGCGGTTCCGTAAGGGCGCACACCGCCAAACTGGGTGTACGTCTGCTTGTGGTCGCATATTTTCTTTGCAAGGACCTCTATCCCGATCGGCTCGTCGTAATACACCCTGTTAACCTGCGACTCGACACGCGCACGATCGACCAGTGCACGCGCATCCGCAACCAGCCCTGACGTCGCCGCACCGATATGCTGATCGATCTGGAAAATCTTTTCGATCGATTCAGACACCAGTAAATGGCTCGCAATCCGCTTATCAACCAGCAGCACAACACCGTCATTTGTTTTAATACCTATCGCAGTTGTGCCCCGCTTCACTGCCTCCCTTGCATATTCTACCTGAAAAAGTCTCCCGTCCGGGCTAAATACGGTTATTGCACGATCATACCCCATCTGGGGTGCCATTTGCATTATTAATCATCTCCTTTCTTTACGTTTACTACGTGATGAATTATGTGTGTGCGTATAAAAGGTTTTTCTGGCATAAGGGTGGTCACGTCGCAATTGTGGGGATCGATCTTTTGAACGGTACAATCGAATTTTTTAAGGAAATCACTGGGTTTTGTAACGGTAAAATTCGTGCAATTTGTGGTATTCGTATGTATTCGTGATTTTATGCCTCCGGCGCTGCTCGCTACGATCACAGTCACGAATAGCGCGAATAAACGAATGTCACGAATCGATAATCTATAAAATCGATATATTTTCAGATGGTATCATTGTGAACTTGTTATCCGCCGAGGGTTCGTCCCATATCCGATAACTACGACTCATTTTGAAGTTTAAGCAAAGTATATATCCGATTATCCTGCAATAATATCCAATTAACGTCCAATCCACGAGGTGACTGACCATGAAACGAACCACACTCTTCCACATATTCCATATCCTGCTCTGCATCGCAGTGCTTGCCGCATCCGGCTGTATCGAGGCTGACCCCACGCAACCAGACTCGTCCGCACCAATAGAGATCATACCGTGCAGCGAAGACGTAACCGGCACGGATGCCGATTACCTGATCCTTGTGCCAAAGACGCTCTTTGTCGGGAGCGAGAGTTCGATCAGCATGTCTGCGTTTGGGGATGCGCACGAGCCCGTAGAGCGGTGCGTTACGTACACGCTATCAAACAGCGACAATAATAGAATTCCTCTCGTCCGCGCATCGACAGGCAAGTCCGGGCACTTAATCGCAAGATTCGAGACTCCACAGGTCAAGGAGGGTACGTACTCCCTGATTGCAGAGCCGGTCGGGACCGACGAGGAATACATTGCAACGGTACGCATCTCAAAGAGCAACCCGATCTTTATCGAGACTGATAAGCCGATCTACAAGCCGGGACAGACGGTACACGGAAGAATCCTCCTTTTAAGCAACAATCTAAAGCCGATCGAAGATTCTGTCGAACTGGAGATTGCGGATGCGAAAGGTATCAAGGTCTTTCGGGAGACGCTCGAAACGAACGGTTTCGGCGTAGCCA
>JAUVWP010000044.1 GCA_030604085.1 Methanosarcinales archaeon
CTTCACGCGAAGTCCGTGACCAGCAAGCACATCGCGCACGGATGCGCACGCGCTCAGCACTGCTTCGTTCGAATCGCGGTTTCCAAAGATGATCGGCACGATCACGACCTGTACAGGCGCGATCTCCGGAGGCAGCACAAGCCCGCGATCATCGCCGTGAACGCTGATTGCGGCAGCGACGCTCCGTTCCGAGATCCCGTAGCAGGTCTGGTGCGCGTACACCTGCTCGCCGTCCACATCCTCATAGGTGATCTCGAACGTCTTTGCGAATTTGTCCGCGAGATGGTGCGCTGTTCCGATCTGGAGAACCCTACCATCCGGCATCAGCGTGTCGACGGCAAGCGTGTAGTCCGCGCCAGGAAACTTGTCCCACTCGGGGCGCTTTGAAACGATTGTAGGAACGGCAATCCGCCTGTAAAACTCCTGATAGAGCTCGATCGCCCGATCCACCTGTTTTGCTGCGTCATCCCAGTCGGTATGCACGGTGTGCGCCTCCTTAAACGACGTGATCTCGCGCAGACGGATGAGCGGGCGGGTGTGCTTGGTCTCGTACCGAAACGTGTTCACGATCTGGTAGAGTTTCAGCGGCATGTCCGCATGTGACCTGACCCAGAGTTTGTACATCGGATAGATCGCGGTCTCGCTTGTTGGTCTGAGCGCAAGCTTCATCTCAAGCGGGGTTACGCCGCCGTGCGTGACCCAGTAGACCTCGTCCTCAAATCCCTTGATATGCTCTGCTTCCTTCATAAATTCGTTTTCAGGAATCAGAAGTGGAAACAGTGCCTCCTCGTGACCGTCGTTATCCAGAAGTTCTCTGATGATCGAATAGATGTTCTTTCGCAGTGCAAATCCGAAGGGGGGCCACACATAAAGCCCCTTTACCGGATACCTGATATCCATGATCTCGGCAGCGGCAAGCAGTTCGTGATACCACTCACTAAAACTCGACTTTGGCAGAAGTTTTGGCTGCTGCACATTTTTCATCCAATGGAATTATAGGGGATGTGGACATAAACCTTGTGGGGGCAAGTGTTCGTTATGCAAGGGTTGTGAAGTCTTATCAGGGTGCCGTCGGTGGTGGTTTTTCGGGGAATACTGCATGTGGCAGGTAACAGCGGATGGGAGTAACACTGGGCGAATCGATAGCAGTCGAGTAATTGCCCTATTTTTATTTTTTTGTAGCAGCCAAACACAGGTCAGACCTTCGTTTCATTCGTGTTCTATTGCCGCCGATCTCGGATCATAGAAGCGCCATCATACTGCTGGATATCAGATCACCGTAGACGGCAGCAGCCACAAATCCCGCCGTGATCGGGATCATGAACGGCAGTCCGGGCGTCACCCAGACCCGCTCGCCAATTAATCCTCTTGATGCGAGTTGCTCCAATCGTTCCAGGACCGGATCATCGATACCGACGCCACGTCTCGTGAACTTCTTCTTGACCTCCCTGCCTTCGCATTCAAAATCCTCGATCAGTCTGACGTGTCGGTCCTCCAAATCAGATATCCTGCATTTATATCCAACAATCAGGTACCACGGGTTTTCCATGATCTCACGCACCGATAATGTGCAGAGGTTGTATGCAAGGATTCCGAGCGGCACAACGATGGTTAGCAAGACCGCATTCGCAAGCGTGCTGAATGCGAAGATATTTAGGGGCGGTACGCCGCTTAACGGAAGTCCGTATCCGAAGACCGTTATATCCGGAAAAGCCGGAAAGATGAACGACAGCGCGATCAGCGCCTTTGCATCCGCACCCCCGAATGCACCGAGCCGGAATAAGATGTATACAAATACATAGATGCCCACAACCGAGACTGCCGTATGCAGGAGGTATCCTTTCCCTTGCGCGAGCGCGTCCGCGATCACAAGTGGCAGGGCAGCAACGAAGACCACGCCCCAGAGTTCATTCGGCACGGTTCTGGTCTTAAGGTCACGTCGGCATGAGTATAACAGGAATATCAGACAGATAAAGAGTTTTATTAGATCGATCATGCGCCCACGTTCCATAGATTTAACCTGAACCGTATTTTATTCTTTTGGTGTCGATTGGTGTAATGTTTAAGTGCCATGAATCCCACATAATACTGAACGCAGTTCATTAATAGGTGGCGGATCATGCAGACGCTGAAGAAAGAGATCGAAGAAAGAATCTTAAACGCAGCACGCGTGGAGTTTGCAGAGCACGGGTTCGCAAAAGCGAAGATGCGCTCGATAGCGGGGAGGGCAGGCGTATCCACCGGCAACCTGTACACATACTTCCCGAACAAGGACGATCTATTCTGCGCACTGGTCGCGCCCACTGTCGATCAGATCAACGAATATGTCAGCTACGACAGAATAGCGGCACAAACAAACTGCGGTGAGGGCTGGACGTACGACAGACGCAGGGGGTTTTATCTGGAGATTGCGGATTCTCACGACCGGAACCGCGAGGATCTGAAGCTGATCCTGTTTAAATCGCAGGGATCGAGCCTGGAAGACTTCAGAGAAGATTGCATCCGGAAACTGGACGAAACGATCCCTCTCTGCAAGGATATGCTGCCGTACAAAGAAGCGGATGGAAAAGTCGATGAGTTTCTCTGGCACTCGCTCCACTCTTTTGTCGTAAACACGTTCATCGAGATGACGATGCACGACCTGAGCCGCGACGATATGATGCAGTGTGCAGTCGATCTGGCGACATACATGCACTACGGGTGGCGCGCGATCGTGGTATCCCGGATCGAAGATTTTGCGAAGAAAAACGAGTGACGTTCATTTATAAAGATATGCAAAATAAAAGGTGTGAAAAAAGCAGGAGGTTAGAATGCCGGGAAACGAACAGGAATATAAATATTGGGGTAAGCTTGCCAGGACGTTTCATGAGGATGCTCTTTACGTCGTCGGTCCCGATGTTTACCCGGAAATTAGGCGGTGGCTTCAAAATCAATTTAAGGTCACGGATACGGCTTTAGAGTTGGGTTGCGGAACCGGGTTTTTCTCAGGGATTATTGCGGATAGGGTAAAGCATTTGACAGCGACGGATTTTGCTCTGGAAATGATTGAGCAGGCAAAGAATAACTTAAGTCAATTTAGCAATGTAGAAGTCCAAAAAGCTGATAGTTACGACACCTCTTTTGCGGATAACGTCTTCGATGCGATTCTACTGGCAAACCTTCTCCACATCGTGGAGAATCCGGTCGCAGTTTTGAAGGAAAGCCACAGAGTTCTACAGAGCGACGGGAGGATCGTAATCGTCGATGCCACCGGACATGGGATGTGCTTTTTCAAAAAGATGGGGCTTGTAATTCGCTATCTGAGACGATTCGGTAAACCGCCGTCAAGTAACAGGAGTTTCAGTCCGGACGAGCTTGCCGCGATGGTCGAAGAGGCAGATTTTGCGGTTGAAGAATCGGTACTGATCGACAAGAACGCAAAAGCAGTGTGCTTAAGGGGCAGGAAGATAGGATGACAGTTGCGATACACCAGATACCGCTTGGAATTACCAACTGTTACCTGATAAGAGACGAAGGAACCGTTCTGGTCGATGGCGGATCGCCAAAAAATATCCGAAAGTTCCTGAAAATCTTAAGTAGCCTCGCAATTGACCCCCAGGAGATATCGCTTATCCTTTTAACTCACTGCCACTGGGATCATATCGGTTCTGCGGCTGAGATAAAGGCGCTCACAGGTGCAAAGCTTGCCATTCACCGAAACGGCAGAGACTTCATGGAAAAGGAGGGGCTGAAGATGGTGCCGCCGCCAGCTACGTATCTCTGGGGGCGTCTGGTGCGGGCAACAACTGTTCGATTGGCAACAGCGATAGCGTCCTATCCAAGGACGACCGTGGATCTGGTACTGGGGGGTGATGAGTTCTCCTTATCTGACTACGGCATTGATGGAAGCGTAATTTATACGCCCGGACATTCTTCT
Organism: Methanosarcinales archaeon; assembly: GCA_030604085.1. Taxonomy (GTDB): domain Archaea; phylum Halobacteriota; class Methanosarcinia; order Methanosarcinales; family Methanogasteraceae; genus Methanogaster_A. The sequence goes on from JAUVWP010000044.1 coordinate 3,917, forward strand.
GACTCGGTGAGCCTGCTGCTCGACACTGGTGAAGCGTTTGTGGGCGATCTGGCGATGAACGGTCTCCCGATGCGAATCGGGGCAGGGATACCGATCTTTGCTGATGATGTCGGTGTGGTGAGGGAGAGCTGGCGGATGCTTATCGATATGGGCGCAAAAGTGTTCTATCCCGCTCACGGGAAGCCTTTTGCGGCGGATAGGCTGAAGGGGGTGGTATAATCCGTAAAGATAACACATTCAAACAAAACCATAAGAAAGGAGAGATAAATAAAAATGGAACTATTAGATGCCATTAAATCAAGAAGAAGTGTAAGAGCGTACAAACCTGATCAGGTTCCCGAGGAAGTCTTAACAGAACTTCTGGATATCGTCAGATGGGCGCCTTCTGCAACCAACACACAGCCATGGGAGTTTTTCGTTCTGACTGGAAAGGTGCTTACCGATCTCAACCATGCCACCGTTGCGAAGATCCGCGAGGATATGAAACCCAATCCCGACATAGATTTGTTTGAGAAACCTCCGAAGGGACATTACGCAAAGAGGCAGCAGAAATTCTTCAAGCAAATTCTTGGCATTATTGAACCCGAAGAGGGTAAAGACAAGATGCAGAACTGGTTTGAGATGAGTGTTGGGAACTACGGTGCCCCGGCTCGGATCGTAATCGTTGCGGATAAGTCGGCGCCGGGCTGGTTCGCCTTCGATATCGGCATAGTGACCCAGACGATAGCTCTTGCGGCGCAGGAATACGGACTCGGGACCTGCATTCTGGGTGACGCAGCGGCTTACCCTGATGAGGTACGACGGATTGCAAACATTCCTGAGTCCAAGCAAATTATCATCGGAATTGCCATTGGCTACCCGGATTGGGATCATCCGTTAAACAGCCTGCGTACAGGGAGGGAGCCGGTCGAGGAACTGGTTACGTGGTGCGGGGTGGCGGAAGAATGAGGGAACAACAATGCAGGACACTACGATCGGTGCTGACAGTTCTTGTGCTCCTCACGATCCTTGCCGCCCTCGCGGCACCAGCAGAAGCGCTCTCGGTGAAACTGATGAAGTACGATCCGTATCCGGCGAACACCGGCGAATATGTGACCGTCTGGATTAAGATCGAGAATCCCGGACTCGGAGGACCATCAGAGGACGTTAAACTAATGATAGTTCCTGAATACCCGTTCTCACTTGAGCCCGGCGAGACCGGGGTTGAAGAGATCGGCAAACTCTCGAAGAACGACTATGCAATGTTTGATTTCAGATTGCGAGTGGATGATAACGCAATCGACGGCAAAAATACCCTCAAAGTCGAGTACATGGAGCGTATTGATTCCGAATGGAGCGAGACGGAACTCACGATCGAGGTCGAATCAGACAAAGTCGATTTCGAGATCGCAGACATCGACAGCGTACCCTTGCGGCTCAAACCCGGAGACGATGATGCAAAGATCGTGGTCATGATACAGAACATCGGCGACGGCGACGCGGAATGTGTAAAATCTCGCCTCATGCTTCCGCCAGGATTTAATGCATCGGACAGCTACTCAGACATCGCAAATCTCGGAACCGTTGCGGCGGATGCGAGTTCTGATGCAACCTTCTACATCGACGTCGATGAGAGCGTGCAGCCCGGCGAGCAGATCGCAACGATCACAATCACCTACATGGACAAGAATTCCGACGAATACAAAGAGGAGACGCTCGATCTCAGGATTCCCATCAAGAATACACCGCTATTTGAGATCGTATCCTCCGAGATTACGCCCGGCACAATCACAGTCGGCGACACCGCGACTCTAAAGATGCGGATCAAGAACACAGGGACCGGGGAGGGAGAGAGCGTCCGTGTGAGGGCGATGCTCAAAAGCGAGCAGCCATTCGACTTTTCGAACGGAGAGGCGTTTGATTACGTCGGCGCCCTCGATGTCGGTGAGATCGGTGAGGCAGTGCTCAAATTCGATGTCGGGGCTAATGCCGCATTGAAGACGTATCTCCTTGACATCGAGATCAGGTGTGTTGAAGATGAGGACGTGCATCTATTCGACAAGAAAGTTCCTGTCGCGGTGGTTAATGCCAAACCGAGCAATCTTATTCCGATTTTTGTTGGTGGCGCTATTCTGATGCTGCTGTATCTGGGTTACCGGTTTTTGCTTCCGAAGATTCGGAAATAATTTGGGAATATTTCCATGTTGAAACCACAGAGATCACGAATGACACGAATGAACGAATCGCACGAATGTCATGGCATAGATTTGTATCATTCATGATAAATACGGGAACATAAACTCTAAAAACGGATTAGCATCCATGAACACAGAAAAACAGATCAGAAAACTCGCTAATCTGCAAGAGAAGTACCCTGTGCTGATCCTGCTCGTAGTCCTCATCGTAACGGCAGTCATGGCGGATGGTGCGCTCCAGGTGAGGCTGGATCCCGCGTTTGAGGGGATGCTCGCCGATAACACGGACTGTGTTCTGACTCAAGACCTGCTATCAAGCGATTTCGGGTCAACAGACGTCATGTTCCTCTTAATCGAGCTTGATTACGACTGCGACGAACCGAATGCCGTAACAGACATCCGGGACCCAAGGGTGGCTGAATATCTCGATGCCCTGTCCCGATCTATCGCAGCAGAGCAGAACATTGAGAGTGTCTCAAGTTTCGCAGACATCCTCAAAGCGGCAAACAACGGCGAGATTCCGACCGATCCTGCGATGATACGGGAGGTTGCAGAAGAACAGTCCTCCCTACGCTTTGTGAACCGGGAATACAGTTCAACCGTAGTCTATATCGATGCTAACATCAACGGCGACATGGATCTCCTTGATGACCTCGAAAAAGAGATATATAACGACATCGACCAGACGCCCACCCCGACCGGCATCAAAGCGATCATCTCCGGGGGACCCTCGACTATGAACCTCATCATGAGCTTGATCGCAAGCGATCTGCTGGTGACGATGGCGTTCTCCATGATCTTTGTCTGGCTCATCCTCTGGCGGCTGCTCAAACACCCGGTAACCGCAATTCTTTCGCTGATTCCAGTCTTTGTGTCGGTGATCTGGACAGCGGGATCGATGGGGTATCTCGGCATCGAACTTGCGAGTGTCACGGTGGGTCTTGGCGCGATGATCGTCGGGATGGGCATTGATTACAGCATCCACATCACACACCGGTTCTTTGAGCTGCTCCGGGAGGATCACGACTTCCCGCTCGCAGAATCGGTCGCAACGATCGCACCCCCGCTCTTCGCAAGTGCTGCAACCACGATGGCAGGTTTTGTCGCGATGGCGTTTGGTAAGATGCCAATGAACGCGAAGATGGGGTTTTTGCTGACGACAGGGATTGCTTACGCGTTTCTCGCGGTTCTGATCATTCTCCCGCCGCTTCTTGTCCTTGAAAGAAGGTACCTGAGTGCGCCGTTCAAACACACTGAAGCGCGCGGGGCATATTCTGCGATCGGCGCGGGCAACGTAATCGACGCAAGCAATGTAAGCAATGCATGTTGTGCAGGCAGCAGTAGTGGTGGCAGTGGTGGCAGCAGTGCAGGCGGCGACGGGATCGTCAGGCGCGCGCTCAAGTGGCTCGCACTATTCCAGACGAAGTCACCGGTTCTCGTGATCTTAATCGCTCTCGTCCTGACTGCATTGATTGCGCCGTTTGCGACGCAGTCACGCATGGATGAGTCAAGCGAGAACTGGATACCAGAGGATTGCGCCATAATCGAGGCGTTCCAGTCGATGTGGTCCGACTACTCAGAAACCGATACCGTAACCGTTGTCATGACGCTTGACAACGCTGAAACCGTGAGCGATCTCGCTGATCCGGAGGTGCTCCGGTCCGTTCACAGGCTTGCCATGGTGCTCGGCTCGGATACAATCGTCGAGACCGTGGACTCTGTCACGTTTGCGATAATGGATGCGAACGGCGGACATCTGCCGCAGACGCTTTACACGAGTAAGAAGATCATTGAAGAGAATCCGGGAATCAGATCGGAGTTTAACAGGGATTATTCTGTTATGAGATTTAATATTGCTGGAACGTCGATAGAATCTGTGGATATACCGGCAATCGAGCAGGAGGTTGGCACGGTCTCGTTTCCGGATGGTGTGAGCGTGCATCTTGTAGGAATGGGTCCGATGGATTATGCGCTCGGCGAGCAGATGGAGGCGGAGATGGGGTTTACAACAGCCGTCGGCTTTGTGCTGATCTTTGTCGTGGCGTCGCTCTTCTACAGGTCAGCACTCGTCGGTCTCATCGCGATCACTCCGATCGTTCTGGCTCTGATCTGGACGATCAGCACGATGGGAATGATCGATCTGCCGTTTACTGCGCTCTCGGTAACGATATTCACGATGGTCATGGGAATCGGGATCGATTACAGCATCCATCTGGTTCACAGGATCAAGGAAGAGCGGAAGAGCCGTAAAATCGAGGATGCGGTCGTGATCGCGGTCACAAATGTAGGGGACTCGCTCTTCTCAGCCACAGCCACGACCGCGGTCTGCTTCGCATCGCTCACGCTTGCGTCGCTTCTCGCTGTCGATTGACTCGGGAGGACGCTCTCGCTCGGCGTCATCTTCTGCTTCTTTGCCGCGCTCTGGATGGTTCCCGCGATTCTCGTGATCGAGGAGCGAGTGCGGGCGCGGAGATGGTGGGGGGCAGGTAGATAAAGAGACTGGTAGAGGCAAGCCGTAAAAGAGACCCGAAAATGCGGAGCCGCAATCAATTATCAAATATCCTGCCCTTTCAGAAACTCCTCGTCCTGCACATAGTTCCATCCGAGATCGAGTGAAAGCTTCGCTTTTGTCAGTTCGCGCCCGAGATAGCCGGCATGGTCGAGCCGCGAGAGAAGCCCCATCTCGATCGCTGTCGTGAGAATCTTGCAAACGTCTGTTCCGATGATTGTTGCTTTCGTATGGGTGACGATGATCGCCCTAATCTCTCTCGAGATCTCGATGCGGAGGCATCCGGCGGGGTCAGGAGCCCATTTTGATTTTTGTGAGGCAAGAATGGATTTTTCAGGAACTTCCGCATCAGGCAGATACCGTTTCTCCTTTAAGATAAGGAGATCGATTCCGAGATCCTTTGGAGAACTGCTACGCTCTATTGCGAGCACCATCATCTGCGAGGCGGTAACGAGTTCTGCGATGCTCCCGCGTGCCTTGTCGCTGTGCTCGGGCGTGAAGAGGATGTCTGCGCCGAGTTCGGATGCGATCCCGGTCAGAAGCGCATTCACGCCCACAGAGTCGGCATCGATCAGTTCGGTGACATTGCCGACGCCGAAGAAGAGCGGGGTCGCTTTGTCCTGCTTCCGGAAATCCCTGTACCGGTAAATCGATTCAACGACCCCATGCCCGACAGGATCGAGTACAGGGTCTGCGATGATCTTCTCGATGCCGATTTCCTTCGCATACTCGATATTTCGGAAAAGCGAACCGGGAGCCCCTTGATCCGGGATGATCACAACCGCTGTTCCGTGCTCCAGAACCGCACCGGCAGTGGCATCGATGTTACTCGAATTAAGACTCAGCACGAGATCGACTCCTGACTCAATTCCAGCAACAATGAGATCGGGATCGAGCGTATCTATGCTCACAGGAAGTTTTGTTGTTGCTTTCGCAATCTTAACCGATCTTATAACCTCATCGACGTTGCAATCCATTGTAGCGCCAAGATCGATGATGTCCGCGCCCTTCTCCTCAAACTCGCATATCTTTTCCGCCAATCTCTCGTCACTCATCGCTGTTGCACCAGCGATCTCTGCCATCACCTTCATGCGCGAGTCTCCGCCGATCTTTCTTCCGCCGATCTCGAATGCAGGTGTTGCGCCTCTCTCGTGCTCTTTCAGGTGCGAGATGGCATCCTCTCGCATCTTCGTCGATAGAAATTCACAGGCGGGGATGGTTTTTGAGAGTTCGAGTTCGCCCACGCATGATAGCACCGAAGTCAGGTCATACGCATGTCTCGGTCCGAGACGGATCTGCGTTTTGCACCTCTCTTCGAGATCCGTGAAATCGCTCGATACGAGACCCGGAACAAGGATCAGGTCGTACCGCCCGTCCGGCAGCGCGGACCTGAGCAGACCCGGCGTTATGAATGCTGCTATCTCGATATCGAGGACGAGCACATCCGCATTCGACCCCACCGCTTCTCTGACGGTCTGCTGCGCAAGTCTTCCGGTCGCTATGAGGATGTCCATGGTATCACTCGATAATCGTATCGATGCTTTTTAATATTGATGCTTTCTCATCACCAGCCTCATCCAGGCAACATGCACACCCAGGATCAGCGAGCCAGTCTACATCTACAACATCCGCGACTGCCGGGTCGTTGTTGATAGCTCTACCGCCGTCGAGATCGCTTGCAAAATCTTATTATGCATGGAAGATGACCCCTTCCGATGGAAGATGACGATATGTTCGAGAGGATTGATAAGATCATACAGGAGAGCATCCGCCCGGTCCTGAAAGCCGACAGCGGCGATATTGCTCTGGTAGATGTCAGGGATGGTGTCGTTACGATCGCGCTCGAAAAACCCAGAGTCCCGACCGCGTTCAGCAGCTTCCTGATGACCTTCAAGGTCCGGAAAGGGTGCTCATGCGGCAGGTGCGCGGTGCCGGTTGTGGCTGTGAAAGAAGGGGTTCTGAATCGGTTGAGGGAAGAGGTGCCAGAGGTTAGGGAGGTTGTGGTTGCCAAAGACGGATGAGAAGATATCACCCTCATTTTCACTGTGGTTCAGACACTTCAGCAACTTTCATTTTCACGAAATATCTCCAGCATTCTCATCTCTTTTCCGTCAAATCATTGTGCACCACCATACCGAGTTTCGCGCTTCACGCAGGTTGACCGCCCCGCACAACAACACACAACAACAACACATAATATGATATCGGGTTGCAATTGATACCATGATCGACAGAAACGAGATCACAGCCATACTGGACGAATACGATACCGACAATATGAAGATCGGGCTTGTGGGCTCGCATTCCGCACTCGATGTCTGCGACGGGGCGATCGAGGAGGGTTTCAGGACGCATCTGGTCTGTCAGGCAGGGCGCGAAAGGACGTACACCGAATATTTCAAGGCGAAACGCGACCCGAGCGGAAATCTCCTGCGCGGAATCGTGGATGATGCTGTGGTCTACTCGCGGTTCGATGAGGTCCTGCAGCCAAAAAACCAGCAGTATCTGCGCGACAACAACATCCTCTTCGTGCCGAACCGGTCATTTACATCGTACTGCAGCATCGATGCAATCGAGAACGATTTCGCGGTCCCGATGGTCGGAAGCCGCAATCTCCTCAGAAGCGAGGAGCGGGGTGGCGAGGAGGACTATTACTGGCTACTTGAGAAGGCGGGTCTGCCATACCCGGAAAGGATCGATGATCCTGAGGATATCGATGAACTGGTCATGGTGAAACTTCCGCACGCTGTAAAGAAACTCGAACGCGGCTTTTTCACGGCGTCTGATTACAACGAGTATCTGGAGAAGTCGAGGTCCCTGATACGGCAGGGCGTGATCACGGAGGATGCGCTTTCTGCGGCGCGAATCGAGCGGTACGTGATCGGCCCGGTATTCAATCTCGATTTCTTCTATTCGCCGATTGAGGATACTATGAGCAAGACCGAACTGATCGGCATCGACTGGCGGTTCGAGACTAGTCTCGACGGGCATGTGCGCCTGCCTGCGCCGCAGCAGATGACGCTTGCAGAGCACCAGATGGTGCCAGAGTACACGGTCTGCGGGCACAACTCGGCGACGCTAAGGGAGTCGCTCCTGGAGGATGCGTTCGAGCTTGCAGAGAAGTACGTGAAAGCGACGCAGAAGCATTATTCGCCAGGAATCATCGGTCCGTTCTGTCTCCAGACCTGTGTGGACAAGGATCTTAATTTCTACATCTACGACGTCGCCCCCCGAATCGGCGGCGGCACGAACGTGCATGTGTCAGTCGGGCATCCGTACGGGAATGCGCTCTGGCGCAGGAATATGAGCACGGGACGGCGGCTTGCGATGGAGGTGCGACGGGCTGTGGATGCAGGCAGGGTTGCGGAGATTGTGACTTGAGTACTTGAGTGGCGCGGGGCGTGGGGGTTTCGGATGTATGCATCTATGAATGTGGTTTGGGTATGGAGTTCGAGGACGGTAGAAATTTATATTATATGAGTGACAGAGATATATGTAAGGTTAAAAGCCTGTTTAGTAACTTACCGGATAAAGTAGGAAAAATGATGGAAGATTGGGGGGCTTTGAAACATGCCAAGAGATGAACGTCAGACCCGGATAAAATTGATAAATCCTGTACTCTATGAGCGTGGTTGGGTTGATTCCCTGATTCGAGAGGAGAAGACTCCTGGCGGCACAGATATCATCGACGGCAAGCCAGTGAAACGAAGAGGACGGACTGATTATCTTCTATGCATTCCTGCCATCGAAGGTAAATCTCCTCTGGCTGTTGCCGTGATCGAGGCAAAATCCGAGGCTAAGCTGCCGTCTCTTGGTATCCAGCAGGCAAAGGATTATATGAAAAAATTCAATGTCCCTTTTGCGTTTTCAACCAACGGGAATCTTTATACGGAATATGGGAAGGACACCGGGCAGATAAAGGATAGTCTGTATTTATCGGGTTTCCCCACCCCTGAAGATCTAAAGCAGCGATATGAAGAGATCAACAGCTTCAAACTCGAATCGAAAGATGCAAAGCCATTGTTCATGCCTTACAAAGGCGGAGAGTCGGCACGATATTATTTCCAGGACGCTGCTATCCGCGCTACGCTGGAAAAAATCGCCAGAGGCGCTAACAGGGCGCTGTTATCGCTGGCAACAGGAACCGGAAAGACCATCATCGCCGTGCAGCTTCTCCACAAACTGGCAGAGGCTGGGCAATTGAAACGAGCCCTGTTTGTCTGCGACCGCGATGAACTTCGGACGCAGGGCATGGCAAAACTCTACAGCACCTTCGGAGACGATGTCCAGATCGTTACAACGCAGGACCCCCGGATAAACGCAAAGATTCTGGTTGCGACCTATCAGACATTGAATGTTACTGATGAGGATGATGTGCCAAGATTCTGGAAGGAACATTATCCCAAGAACTACTTCAGCCATATCATCATCGATGAGTGCCACCGCAGCGCGTGGGGAAGGTGGAGTGTCATCCTTGCCGACAATCCTGATGCAGTACAGATTGGTCTTACCGCGATGCCCCGGACTGTTATAGGCGGAAAGAAAGGGCAGGATGGCAGAAAACAGGATGAAGAGATCACAGCCCACAACATCGAGTATTTTGGCGAGCCTGTCTACGAGTACTCCCTCAGTGCTGGGCAGGAAGACGGCTATCTGGCAGCATGTGAAGTGATCCGCAGAACTGTTGATCTGGACAAGAAGGAGATCACCAGAGATGATATTGAACGACGATCGGCTTTTGATCCGTATACCGGCAGGAAGATCAATCCCGATGAGATTGAAGACCATTACATTGCAACCGATTACGAAGTCAAGTTGATGCTGGATGACCGGGTGAACGCGATGTGTGAAGATTTATTTGCGCATCTGCTTGAGACCGGTGGACCCCACCAGAAGACAATCATCTTCTGCGCGAGAGACGCCCATGCCAATCAGGTGACGAGAGCATTGAATAACGTCTATGAGAGATGGTGCAGAGAAAACCAATGGGCAGTGAAGGAATTGTATGCGTTCCAGTGCACAGGTAATCCAAGTCTGCGACCATCTGCAAAGAAACTCATCCCCGACCTTCGCGCCTCTAAAAGTTCGCACTTTAATGCCGCTACGGTTGACCTGCTCTCCACAGGTGTGGATATCCTAAACCTGATGAACGTGGTCTTTTTCCGCTATATCGAATCGCCTATCATTTTTTACCAGATGGTTGGCAGGGGAACAAGGACAGGTGAGCCGCGGGGCTCCAAACTGATGTTTCGCCTGTACGACTATACCAACGCCACCCGCCTCTTCGGTGAAGAATTTATAAGCCGTGCCAAGCCTTCAACGAAAGAACCGGGAGGTATCGAGTCTTTGACCCCCGAGTATGGCAAAGATGTGCCGAGACGAAAGATCATCCGCGTCGGCGAGGATGAGTTTATTGTAGAGATCGAAGGCGAGGGCAGATCCATTCTCTGCGAGGAAGACGGTAAAGAGGTTTTAGTGCCTCTGGACGAGTATAAACAGAGATTGGCGGAACGACTGGTGGACGAAGCGCCAAGTGTTGCCGACCTGCGAGCGAGATGGGTTGCGCAGAATGAGAGGCGTGACTTGATCTCGCACCTCCCGGGTGGCGAGGGCGCAGTGCGGCTTATACGGGAACTGGAGGATGAACAAGAGTGCGACCTCTTCGATGTGCTGGCAGAGCTTGGCTATGGGATGCCGCCCAAATCCCGAATGGAGCGAGTAGGAGCATTCACCTACAAGAACAAGCAGTGGCTCAGGGAGTTTCCAGAACAAACGAGCAAAGTGCTGGTTTCCATTGCCAGCCAGTTTGGAAAGGGCGGAATCGAAGAACTGGAGACCAACACGCTCTTTGATGAAACTGATGTGGTTGCAGGCGGTGGATTTGACGCGCTGGTAGGACTTAATAGGGAACCGGATGTACTGATTCATGAGACGAAGATGAGGTTGCTTGCATGAAAGGAATAAAACCGATGAAAGAGATCATTTTCCTGATCGAAGATGACCCTGAAGGCGGATATAATGCGCAGGCGCTGGGGTATTCGATCTTCACGGAAGGCGAAACAACGGAAGAACTGAAGGCAAATATTATGGATGCCATAGGGTGCCATTTTGATAACGTAGACGAAACGCCAAAAATAATTCGGCTTCATTATGTCAGGGAGGATACTCTGATCTATGCCTAAAACACCGAGAAACGTTTCGGGCAGATATTTGTGTAAAGTTTTGGGCAAATATGGATATACAATAATCCGGCAAACCGGAAGCCATATCAGACTAAAAAGCGATTTTATGGGATATGAGCATTCTATCACAATTCCCGCACACAATCCCATCAAGATCGGAACGCTGAACAATATTTTAAATGATGTTGCGGAATATTTGAAAATACGAAGGGAAAAGTTGGTTGATAGTTTATTCTGACAAAGGAAGATTGTTTAGCATGAAGGACACTGAAATAAAACAACTGCCGGAGGGGTGGAGGTGGGAGAAGATTGAAAATCATATTTCTGATTACCAATCAGGTTTAGCTCGTGGCGATAAATCTAAAAAAGAAGGATATCCCCATTTAAGGATGAATAACATTTCAAATGATTCGAAATTGAATCTAACTCTGTTATGGCGTATACCAGTTACAGAAGATGAAATTAGGCATTATTCGGTCCGAAGAGGAGATATTCTGTTTAACAATACAAACAGCGCTGCGCTTGTTGGCAAAAGTTGCTTGTTTAATTTTGAGAGCAACGAAACATTTCTATTTAGCAACCACTTAACAAGAATACGGACAAAAAACACATTAAATTCTAAATATCTTTTATATTGGATAAATATTTTATGGCAAAGACGATATTTCGAGGATAATTGCGATAAATGGGTTAATCAGGCTGCTGCGAGGGTTACGGATCTGTTATTCCCTTCTGAAATCCCCCTACCCCCCACCATCGACGATCAGATCAGGATTGCTGGCGAACTGGAACGCAAGATGGCGGAGGTCGAGACGATGAGGCAGGCGGCGAAACGGCAATTGGAAGCAGCAAAAGCCATGTCTTCTGCCATACTCAGCGAAATATTTTCATGTGATACTTTCAAGGATTTTGAGTTGGCGAGGCTGGAAGATTGGGCTTGCAGTGTCGCATCAGGTCAAGCTGTTTCTTCTGTCGGAGGAAACTATCAAGAACGTGGCATTCGCTATATCCAAGGAAAGAACCTGACAAACGAAGGTTTTGCTATCGATCCTATAGTGTATATTGGGATGGAGACTCATGCTGCTATGTCCCGAAGTGTTGTCAAGCCTAAAGATGTGTTGATTAACATTGTGGGCCCGCCTATCGGAAAAATTTGCTGGTATCCGGAAGGTCAACCTGAAGCTAATACCAATCCATCGGTCATCGGTTAAGCCACTTGTTGACCTACTCATTATTTTTGTGAAATAATACCATCCAAGCATTTATACTTACACATTCTCAATCATTTGTAATCTGATATCTGAGGGGATATAGATGATAAACGACAAATGTATAATAGAAAAAGATCTTTGCACGATTTTTTCACCTGAATGGTTACGTAATGCAGCTCGTGAAACAGGACTTATAAAACGAGAGCGAAAAATCGATCCTGTGATCATGTTTTGGGTC
>JAUVWP010000033.1 GCA_030604085.1 Methanosarcinales archaeon
GCCTCCTGCCGATACCGTGATAATGTTGGACCAGTCATGGTATCCACTGTGGTCTAATTCGAGTATATGGTCGCCGGGCGCTATGTGGGATAGAGTCTTTGGTGTCCGCCCCATATAGGAACTATCCAGATGAATATGCGCACCAGAAGGCGAAGAAGTGACCGAGACATAACCGGTCGACGGGTAAGGAATCGGGGTCAAGGACGTTGATATGTATGACGTGCTGTTAGCTGATACATCTACACTTGTCGACCAATCATAATATCCATCGTGTGTAATTTTAACGGAGTGTGAGCCGGTGGCTACACCTGAAATTGATTCCGATGTTCTTCCTTTATATGAGCCGTCCACGTACATACGTGCACCGGAAGGTGAAGAAGTGACCGAGATTGAACCGGTTTCACGAGGTGTTGGCAACAATGTTGCAGATATGGATAATGTCTCGCTATCCAATTCTATCGACGTGTACCAATTCTGATAGCCGTCGAGAGTGAGTTCAATATTATGATGGCCATAGTGGGTGTCACTGATTGTGAGTGGCGTCAATCCCTCGTAGGCATTATCCACGTATATCTGCGCACCGGGTGGCGAAGAAGTGACTGAGATTGAACCTATTGGTAAGATAACACCTGAAACCGAACCTGTTGAAAGCATACATACGCATGTAAGCAGAACTGCTATCAATCCCATACGCCCAATCCTTTTCGCGATCATTTTCATATATCACACCTCATTAACATTCTTCAAGATCTCCGAAACCATAATACCTGAATCAACAACGGTGCCGAAATACCGCCAACGTCCGATAGTTTCACAGCTATCATAACCTCTTTTCAAGTATCCTTGTATAAAAGGTTTTCGTGACCAACCGGGCTGCCAACCCGCCAGTGTGCGGGATTATCGGCTTGAGGGTGTTATGCCGAAACAACGCCAGCACCAGAGGATAACTTTGCGCCCGGACCCGTGATAACTTTTATATGCCGTCGCCCCACAATTAGAGCAATGATTCGGAAGACTGGGATCCTGTTGTTATCAGGCATACTGCTATTATCGGTCATCAGCGGCGGATGCATCCGAGATTTTGAGAGAAGCGAAATCAGGATCGCTGATATCGACATATCGGCAGAGAGGGTCGCAAGCGCAAATGTTCTTCTGAATGTGACCACCTACATCGAGAATCGCGGGGACCGCAGTGGGGACGCCAGGCTCCTCTTAAAGGCATTCGATCTGGAATCAGGATTGCTCGTGGATCAGGAGACCGTTACCGTGGGAAGCATCTTGAAACGGAAGACGAAGCCTGCATCCCAGGTGGTTAAAGTCGATAGAGATGGCGGATACCGGATAGAAGTTGTTTTATTCGAGGATGAGCAGAGAGTAGACCAGAGAACCATGAGAATATCCGGAATTGGCGATCTGACGCCAAATATATATGATATCGGCTTGCGGATACCTAAAATGGACTTTCTTGTGAAGAACGTGACCGGTTCAAAGGTTACTATCGGGGTTGACCTATATCTCACGAACGAAGGCGATATCACAAGCGAGGACTTCCAGGTACTGATTAAGGCGAGAGAGATGGATGCGGGCTTGCTCGCAGATAAAACATGGATCTCTACGGGCATTATCAAGAAAGAGACGACGGTCATCCGCAGCGCCGACATCGTCGTGCCGGACGATTACAATTACATCGTGGAGGCGCTGATCTGGAAGAACGATACGATCGTCGAGCGCGGGCAGGGCGTGGTGCAACTGAGTCCGGTACGCTACATACCAGAGAAAGAGAAAGTTATCTCTGAGGATATCGATGTTGAGGATTTCAGGGTTCCGGAAGAAGCGTATGAATCCGGGGCAATGAAGAAGACTCCGGGGTTCACTGCACCGGTAATGATGCTTATGCTGATACTAACCATATTAATAATGAAGAGAAGGTATAATAATGGATGATGAAAAACGTAAACTCGAGGATCACTTCAGAACCGGTCTGTTCATCATTGCGATGTTTCTTGCGCTGATCGCCACCTTCCAGTTCTATTTCTCGGCGCAGGAGGTGATCGAGACGTGGCTTGAGTACCAGTATGTCCCGATCTTCAGGGCGATCTTCAGTTTCTTTGTGCTCTGCGCATGTATCTATCTGACCAGATTCTACATCATCTCACGGAGATAGGGGCGGGTCACACCATCTGGTGTTGTGCACCCCCGCTTATGTGGGGGTTTATATAAGATGAGTTCTAATTTATCATCTATGGAACGAGGAGAGTTTCGCTATGATCGGCACACGGTTTTGTTGCAGACTGTTTACATGCAAAGCGCTGGCATAGCCAAACCGAAATCATGCTCGCTATAAAGGATAGAAATACATAATGATTTTTAGTCAATTTTCTAATGATGATATTTGCTATAAAATGAAAATTATTAGAATACTATGTTTTATAGTTTTTGGGTTACCGCTTTTACTTACAATTTTATTTTGGACAATGGATTCTTTAAACAATCCAAATTTAAATAATATTGCAGAAGGAGTGAGATTGACCGAAAAAGTAGCTATACCTTGGTGGATCGGAATTATTGAATGGTTGATCGGATTACCAGGATTAATAGGAGCTATTATGATTTTTATTTTTGTCTTTTTCTTGAAGCGGATTGGAGAAATTAAATGAAAAAATCCCTATCGGAAGCTGAAAAACTAATAAGAGATTTAGATGAAAAAACGATTGACAATAGAGCTAAAAGGTTAGCTGAATTGGAACCTATAACACTCTCTGCAATTGAATTCGAACTTCCAATACGAATGCATAATTATATTGATGAGGCAATTAAAACTTACATGGAAAAGTGTTATCGAAGTTGTATATTTTGTTGTTCTAATGCAGTAGAACAGGCTTTCAAAAAGGAGTTGATATTTTCAGAAAATAATATAAATAAAAGGAAAAGTGTTCAAAAAGAAATTGAAAAAATGGCATTTGGCGGAATAATCAATGAAGGAAAAAAAATTGGCTTTTTATCTGATTTTATAAATGATGCTGAATGGCTAAAAAATCTAAGAAATAAGGTAGCTGTCCATCCAATTTATATACCACATGGAAATATTGGAACTGAAACACCTGAAATTGCTGAATGGCGAAAACAATCAATAAAGAAAGATGTTGAGACACTTTTACCGTTTTTGGATAAAGAAAATCAAAAACAAATGCGTGATGTTTTAGAAAATCAAAAAGCTATCGAAGATATTTTTGAGTGGGGTTTGTCGGAGGATATTATTCAGATTTTAGCATTGAAAGCATACAAAAAGATGAAAAAGGTTCTTGAATGTATTTACTATTTACATTAAAAATTCGGGCATCAATTTAGATGCCTCCCGTTTCTAACGGGGGGTCCGTGACTATAAAACAAATGTCCAACCAACGGCTCGTGGATGCATGCCCCCGACTTCATTCGGGTGTGGCGTGGTTGGGACTTAAATCAAAAGGAGCGACAATATGGAAGAAAAAATCTGATAAAGTCCTGATACCCTAATCTTCCATATCGTTCTCAGAGAGTCTTCCAACTCTCGCCACAGCAACCGCACGGTCGCCCGGACCGAGCCGCATGATACGCATACCTTGGGTATTCCTTCCCTGCATCCTGATATCGCGCACAGGAATCCGGATGATGTTCCCGTTCTGGCTGGTGACGAGGAGTTCGTCGTCCTCGTAGACGGTTTTGATCGCTATCCCAAGCCCGTTTCGCAGATTCGGGATGATCGTGATGATTCCTTTCCCTCCGCGCCTTGTGACACGGTATTCATCGAATTCGGTCCGTTTCCCGTATCCGTTCTCGGTCAGGGTCAGGAGCGCGGCACCCGCCTCCACGATCTCCATATCAACAACGTAATCGTCAGCCGCAAGACTGATGCCCCTGACGCCGCGTGCGCTCCTGCCCATGCTGCGCACGTCAGGCGCATGGAACCGGATCGCTTTGGCGTGAGCGGTACCGATGAGGATGTCATCGGAATCGGCAACCATCCTGACAAATACCAGTTCATCCCCTATGTCCAGCTTAAGCGCAATGATCCCGCCTTTGCGTGGGCGTGCAAACTCGGAAAGCGCTGTTCTCTTGGCAACCCCGCGCTTTGTCGCCATGACAAGATAATGATCCGGATCAAACGTGCTGACCTTGACAAACGCGGTAACGCTCTCGCCGCCGGATAACTCCAGCAGATTCACGATCGCCTTTCCTTTCGACTGTCTGCTCGCCTCAGGAATCTTATATACTTTGAGCCAGTGAACCTTGCCCTTGTCTGTGAAAAAGAGGATGTAATCGTGAGTGTTTGCGATGAAGATATCCTCGACAACGTCTTCTTCCTTCGTGCCCATGCCGATAACGCCCCTGCCGCCGCGCCCCTGCTGCCTGTACGTATCGACTGGCACACGCTTGATGTAGCCGGTGTTCGAGATCGTGATGATCGCATCTTCTGACGGGATCAAGTCTTCGTCCTCGAACTCCTCGTGCGCCTCAAGTATCTCAGTCCTCCTCGGGTCCGCATACTTCTCTTTTATCGTGAGGAGTTCTTCTTTTATCAGGTCGAGGACTTTTTGGGGGTTTGCGAGCACTTCCATGAGGAACGCGATCGTCTCTTCGAGCGATGCATACTCTTCCTCCAGTTTCTCGCGTTCAATGCCAGTGAGGCGGCGCAACTGCATCTCAAGGATCGCTTTCGCCTGCACCTCAGATAGTCCGAAATTCGCGATCAAACCGTCTCTTGCTGCCTCTGCCGTCTTTGATGACCGTATCAGCTTGATCACGGCATCGATGTTATCGAGAGCGATCTTCAGCCCGTCAAGGATGTGCAACCGGTCTTCTGCCTTTTTAAGATCGTATCTGCTTCTCCGGATGATTATATCCTTTCTGTGATCGATATAGTACTGTATCAAGTCCTTCAGTGGGAGAACCTTCGGCTCGCCGTTCACCAGCACGAGGTTGATGATCCCGAAGGTGGTCTTCAACTGTGTGTGCTTGTATAACTGGTTTAAGATGACCTGCGTGTTCGCACCCTTCCGGGTCTCGATAACGACCCTGATCCCGTCCTTGTCTGATTCGTCCCTGAGATCACTGATGCCCTCGACCTGCTTCCCCTTCACGAGATCTGCGATGTTCTCAACGAGTTTCGCCTTGTTCACACGGTACGGGAGTTCAGTGACGATGATCCGCTCCCGGTCCTTCGTAGTCTCGATCTCTGTTATGGCGATCATCTCGACGATGCCGCGTCCTGTCGTGTACGCAGCCAGAACCCCTTTAAGTCCGGTTATTGCAGCAGCCGTCGGGAAATCCGGCGCCTTCACGTGCGCCATCAGTTCGTAGACGGTCGCATCAGGATTGTCGATCAGGTGGATGACGCCGTCTACGACCTCGCCTAAGTTGTGCGGCGGCATATTCGTTGCCATCCCAACAGCGATCCCTGTCGAGCCGTTCACAAGCAGATTCGGGAGCAGCGCAGGGAGAACGGATGGCTCTTTCAAGGAATTGTCATAATTCGGAACGAAATCGACGGTGTCCTTGTTTATGTCATCGAGAAGCTCTTTTGCGACCTTCGCCATCTTTACTTCAGTATATCTCATCGCCGCCGCGGAATCTCCGTCAATTGAGCCAAAATTCCCTTGCCCATTAATAAGCGGATACCGAAGCGAGAACGTCTGCACCATCCTGACGATGGTGTCGTAGATCGCGGCATCGCCATGCGGGTGGTACCTGCCCATCACGTCACCAACGATGCGTGCCGATTTGCGGTGCGGCTTATCAGGCAGCGACCCACTCTCGAACATCGAGTACAGGATGCGGCGGTGCACAGGTTTCAGCCCATCCCTAACATCGGGAAGCGCACGCCCGACGATCACGCTCATCGCATAATCGAGATACGATGATTTGAGTTCCTCGGTGATTGCGACCTGGCGTACCCTGCTGGTCTCCGGTTCTAACTATGTTTGCGAGTCAGGGGGTGTGGTCATGTAGTCTCTGTACATGTTGTCCTGCTGGAACTTAACACTTGAGAATGAAATTCCCTGCACGATCAGGGAGACTGTCTGCCAGACTCTCGGCAAGATCCTCCCGCACCTCGCCGCTGTAATAGTCGATCCGTGCAGCGATCGTCAGTTTCGATGCAAATCTCCGCGCAATCTTGCCGCGCAGGCGGCGTGGGGATGCATGGACGAGTGGGTGCTGGAAGATCACGCCGTGCTTCGGCGGAGCTGCTCCGCGCAGATGCCGAAACATCGCCCTGTTCGCACCAAGAATCTGCAAGCGGCTTGCAGGCATCCTGGCAAGTTTCCCAAGCCCGCCTGCTATGCTGATCAACCGTGCAGCAAGCAGCCCGCCTGCAAGGTTCGCAAGGTTCGGCGCGATAAGGGTCGTCTCGTCCTGGATATACTCGATAAGTGTTCTGCGGCTCTCGTACAGATCGGTGAGATTCTGTGCAAGGGTGCGCATCGCAGGCGGGATCTCGCGCCTCGTTAGAATTTCCCTGACTGCCCCCTCTGACGGCAGGACCTCCTCCTCGTACATGGAGTACCACTCGAAGAGATGCTCCGAAAGCAGATTCAAGGTTGGATTTAGGTCATCAAGCATCTTTATTGCATGGATAACCTCCTCATCCCCGCGTGCAGACCGCAAGACCTCTTCTCTTGCGAGCCGGATCGTCACCTCATGGAGTAGTGCACGATACTCGTCTTCAGAATTAACGATTCCTTCGCCAAAGAAGAACGTGCGGATGCATGTTATCGGACACGGCCCCCGGTCCAATAACATAGAAACGATCGCATCGGGACTTGCCATTCAGTCCTTGATTGCGATCGACTTCTTTGCCTCGCGTGTGAACATGATCGGCAGTACGTTCAACACACCGAGCAGGTCACCTTCTTTGATCTCGCCGGTATCCTGCGCGAGAATGTATGCTGACTTGATGCATCGATCAACCTCGACAGGCGCAACCCCATCCCCTGATCCGACACGCACCACCGATACAAGCGCATGTGGGGTAAATGCGCACAGGAGCGCAAGCAGGTCATGCTGCAGTTTAATCTCCTTGATCCTGATCTTCTCAAACGCGCCCTTTGCTATCGTCATATCCTCGTCTGCGACGATGATCTCCCATTTGGCGCGGGTTGCTATCGTAAACTCGTAAGGTGCTACTTCGACCTTGCTCCGTTCCAACCCCTGTTCTGACAGGGATACGATCTGTATGGTTTGAGATTCCATGGCTCCACATCTAACTGATGATAATATATAGCTATCCCAGTTGCATCTGGATCGAGTCAGGCCTCATGTCTATGAGCGACTGCAACCGGAGGTCGTCGCTTAACACATGATATACGTTATCCTGGGGTGTGTCAAGCGTTATCTCCTTGGTCACGCCGTACCTTCCGCGGTTTACAACGATCGCGTTCACGATCCCGAGCATATCGAGTTCGCTGATCAGTTCGGTGATCCGCCGCTGTGTCAGCACATCGATGTCGATCATGTCGCACATGCGCTTGTATATCTGGTAGACCTCGCCTGTGGACATGATTCGCCTGCCAGATCTCCGGATCAATTCGGGAGCTTTGTCAAGGACCATGATGCTGTAGAGAACCAGTTTCGACTGGGTCGGAAGCGTCTTTATGACCTCTGCGACACGATCGAACTCGATCTTGGACTGCGCTCTCCTGACATGCATCTCCTGCACACCCTCCACCTTTTCACGCTCTGCGAGTTCAGCAGATATCCGGAGCAGGTCGAGGGCTTTGCGCGCATCACCATTCTCCCTTGCCGCAAGGGCAGCGCAGAGCGAGATTACGTCATCATCGATCACTCCGCTTCGAAATGCCATCTCAGCACGCTGACGCAGGACATCCGCGAGTTGATCCGCGTTGTACGGTGGGAAGATAAGTTCCTCCTCCCCAAGAGAACTCCTGACTCTCGGATCTAGAAATTCCGTGAACTTCAGGTCATTTGAAATCCCTATAAGACTGACTTTGGCATTTTCAAGCACAGAATTAATTCTTGACAGGTTATACAGCACATCGTCGCCTTTTTTTATCAGTTTATCGACCTCGTCCAGAATGATGACCACAACTCGTTTCTTGGAATCGATCGCGCTTTTGAATTCTGCAAATACCTGATCGGTGGGCCAACCA
Source organism: Methanosarcinales archaeon (assembly GCA_030604085.1). Classification (GTDB taxonomy): domain Archaea; phylum Halobacteriota; class Methanosarcinia; order Methanosarcinales; family Methanogasteraceae; genus Methanogaster_A. The sequence continues at coordinate 8,145 of JAUVWP010000033.1, forward strand.
GTCATTGGGATTCTTTTGCCGAAATTCCGTGCAAGTTCGGCGAGCAGACGATACTGGGTATCGATAACACCGCAATTGTTGTACAGAACCTCACAAAGAATTCCACGCTCCTCACCTGCTTTCTCGATCTCTTTTCCGACATGCGTGGTAACCGCGGTCTTGCCGGTCCCGGTCTTGCCATAGATCAGGATGTTTGAGGGCGTATCGCCACGTAAAGCCACGATCAATATCTTAAGAAGAGCGTCTACCTCGTTATCCCGATGTGGGAGATAATCCGGGACGTACGTGGAACGGAGCACATCCCTGTTCTCAAATATCGGTTTTGATTCCAACAATTCTTTAATAGCATCTGCTATGGGTGTATTTTCCAATAATCTCCCTCCCTGCCGAAAGGTTTGCTACCTACTTCGGGTACACCTTCTTAAGGATTGTGGATGTCTGATTTTATTTTAATAAAGTGAAAACTAAGGCGAGAGCCGTTTTCGGTCACGGGGGAACAAGACCACATCGCGGATATTTTCGACATGCAACATGGTCATGACCAACCGCTCGGCCCCAAGTCTTCATCCGGCGTGCGGAGGCATCCCGTACTGAAACGCCTTCAAATAAAAATCAAAACCGTCCGGATTGAGTCCGTGCGCCTCGATCATCTCATGAAGAATTTTGCGCGAATGTATACGCTGTGAGCCCGACGCAAGTTCCATTCTCGGATGCATGAGATCGAATGATTTGCTGTAAACTGGCTTATCATCATACGGATGGGTGTAATACGGCTTAATCTCAGTAGGCCAATCCGTGAGGAAGTAATGTTCGCCGATAGCGTTTCCTATCGCGCGCTCGGCAGCCGTGCCAAAGTCCTCGCCCCACTCAATGGTGTGCCCCTCAGAAAGTGCAATCTCGAGCGCGTCATCATAACTCACCCGCTTAAACGGGAGCTTTGGCACTGAAAGTTCGATTCCGAGTTCTTCCAGTTGCGGCGCACAGTCAACAGCTACCTGCGCGTACACCTCGTGGACCAAACGCTCAAGAATCCCCATCACGTCGAGATGATCCATGAAACTCGCCTCGATATCGATCGAAGTAGCCTCATTCAGATGCCGCAGTGTGTCATGCTCCTCCGCCCGGAAGATTGCGCCGATCTCATAGACCCGGTTAAAGCCAGCCGACATCATGATCTGTTTGTACAGTTGCGGACTCTGATTGAGGAATGCTTCCCTGTTAAAGTAGGTGATCGGAAATAATGCCGTGCCGCCTTCGGTTGCAGCCGCAACCACCTTTGGCGTGTGAATCTCGATGAATCCTTCGTTTTCAAGGAAGTTGCGCATCGCCTTTAAGGCGTGGTGGCGGATCACGAATACATCGAGTGTCTTCCTCCGCCTGAGATCGATAAATCTCGAATCAAGCCGGGTATCGATATCTGCGTCGACCTTTCCTGTGATATCCATCGGTAGCGGAGAATCCGATTCAGAAAGCACGCTTAACGTCTGCGGGATGATCTCGTACCCGCGTGGGGCTTTATCTTCCCTCTTCACAGTTCCGGTCACCGTGAGCACAGACTCCCGGATTAGCCGTCTGGCAGAATCGAATAGCTCGGGATCGGTCTTCTTCTTGACCATTGTGATCTGCATGAACCCGCCCCGGTCCCGCAGTACAAGGAAGTAGATTCCTCCAAGGTCACGCATCTCGTGTATCCAGCCCGCGACCGTTACGGTGTCGCCGTCCATCTCCGGCGTGATATCGGATGCATAATGAGTTCGCATGATGTCCATAATGGGTTAGATGCGGGGGTATTTGTGTTATATGTTTTGGTGGCTTTTAAAATGCAAAGCCACGAGCTGCGGAGATTACGCAGGGCGAAGTGTAGAATGGTTTCCTTGTAGATGAAGGGGCTGTCACGTCATCTGGTGTTGCGGGAGATTCCATGAATCTGTTCAAGTGAGTTGCAAGTAAAATCTGTGTAATCTGTGGAATCCGTGGCTAAAAGTTTTATTTGCCACAGGTTAACACTGATTACGTAGATTAACGGCTTAACTTGCTTTTTGGATCGATAGTGCCACATTCTGGCAGTTGTGATTACATAAGACAATCCAATGTACCCAGAAAATAATAAAAAGTCTCAGAATCCGGGAACATTCACCCTACCACCTCACTCATCTGAAAACCGCGCCTTAACAGCATCCGCGTGGGCACTGAGCCCCTCTTCATCCGCTATCGCAACAACCGTATCCCGAATCTGCGATAGTCCCTCCTTGCTGATGATCTGGATGCTTGATTTTTTTGTGAAGTAGCCGACGTTCAAACCCGAGTACGTCCATGCGTGCCCTGCTGTCGGCAGCACGTGGTTCGTGCCTGACGCGTAATCGCCAGCCGGGACCGGCGCATAATCACCTACAAAGATCGAACCAGCATTGTAAACGCGGTTTAGTACATCAAGCGGATTCTTGACCATGATCTCAAGGTGTTCCGGAGCAAACGTGTTCGAAAACCGGGTGCACTCATCGATTGAATCGAAGACGAGGATTGCGCCGTGTTCGAGTGACGTTTCGATGATCTCTGACCGAACCGCATCTGCGCTCCGTGATCTGACCAGTTCGAACGCCTCATCGGCAACCGCCTCTGATGTCGTTGCAAGAATCGATACCGCATCAGGATCGTGCTCTGCCTGCGCTACCATATCTGCTGCGATGAAATCGGGATTTGCGCTCTCGTCTGCGATGATCAGAATCTCGGATGGTCCAGCGGGAAAATCGATCCGGGTTGGAACCAGCATCTTTGCAGCAGTCACATAGACGTTCCCGGGTCCAACGATCCTATCGACAGCAGGCACGGTCCCTGTGCCGTAAGCCATAGCAGCAATCGCCTGCGCACCACCGACCGCAAAGACCCTGTCCGCGCCTGCAATCGCTGCGGCAGCGAGTGTTAGGGGGTTCACGCTCCCATCCCCTCCGGGCATCGGTGGGGTGCAGATAACCGCCTCCGGGATCGATGCGACTTTTGCAGGTATGATCGTCATCAGCGCAGTCGATGGATATGCTGCCTTCCCGCCAGGCACATAAGCGCCGATGCAGTCGAGGGGCGAAGTCTTCTGCCCGAGGCTGATCCCGGGCGCGATCTCGCTTAACCAGAGCTCTGGTTCGGTCTGGGCTTCGTGAAACCTCCTGATGTTATCAGCCGCGGTCTCGAGATGCCACAGGATCTCGGAATCCATCTCTTCAAATGCTTTTGATATGGAATCGCTCTCGACCTCGATTGCAGAGAGCAAGACTCCATCGAACCGCTGTGTGTATTCGATTAGCGCAGCGTCCCCTCTGGTCTTTACGTCCTCTAAAATAGCTGAAACTGCCGGTTTTACCTTCGCAATCCCGGTCTCCCGGTCGAGGAGGCTTTCAAGTTCGGAATCGGTCAGTTGTGTGTGGTGTTTCTTGAGCATGATTCATCGCCTGTGTGCTATGTGATGTTTGATGTGTGATATTATCAGCCAAAGAAGACAGGTCGCTTTGAAAGCAGCAACGGCAGATTGATCTGGCGGTACGGCATGCCTGCGATCTCAGAGATCACCCTGTCGCGTAGTTCCTGTGCAGTCTCTTCCACTTTTTGGGATTCAGAACGGATCGTCACGCTCAGCACGCCGCTTTCGAGTTCCTTGTCCCCGATTACGACGACATAAGGAATCCATTCCCTGCCAGCGACGCGAACCCTCTTCCCGACGGTCTCATCGCGGTCATCGATATCGACCCTGAAGTCATTCATCGCGGCGGCGACTTCCTCTGCGTATCCAAGGTGGCGCTCTGCAACCAGTATCAGCCGAACCTGTGTTGGCGAGAGCCATGTCGGGAGCGATGGCACGCCACCTGCCTTCGAGGTGAGATGCGCCTTTTCGAGCAGTGCGTAGATGCACCGTTCGATTGCGCCACTCGGGGAGCAGTGAAGGATTGTCGGGCGCTGTTCAGTCCCATTTTTGTCGATATATTTAATGTCGTAGCGTTCCGCGTTCTCCACATCGATCTGGACTGTCGAAAGCGCGCTCGCCTTCTTAAGCGCATCGATATAATTGAATTCGAACTTGATCACGAAATAAAAGAATCGGGAGTCCCAGAGTTCGATCAATGCCGGCTTGCCGACTATTCTGACAAGTTCTTTGATAAAATCTTGGTTCTCCGTGTAAAAATCACGTGTAAACCGGATGGCAACCTCGTAATCATCATCAAGTCCGATATCTGCAAGCATCTTCATGCACATCGTATACTGATCCTTGAATTCATCGATCGCATGATCCATATCAGCGCAGAGCGTGTGCATATCAGGCATCGTGAATGCACGCAGCCGCCGCAGTCCCACCAGTTCGCCATGCTGCTCTCTCCTGAAGCTGTATCTGGTCATCTCGACCATCTTCAGTGGGAGATTCCTGTGCGAGATGGTCATGTCGTGGTTCATCAAAAACTGCCCGAAACACGCAGCAAACCGGAGGAAGAACGATCTCTTGTCGGATTCTATCGAGTACTGCCTCGCTGGAAAGCGATCGAGATATTTCTTCAGCGTCGGATGGTTCACATCGTACATGACAGGTGTCTCAACCTCGACGGCACCCAGCTCTCCCGTTGTATCGAGAACATGCGCCTCAAGAAGCCGTTTCACAAGAGTTCCTTTTGGATAGAACCGCATATTCCCCGAGTCTGAGCCGGGCTCGTAGTCTGCAAGTTCGAGCCGCCTCATCAGTTCGACATGCGGAGGGATCTTATCAACAGCCCTGCTCTTCGCGGTCTCATATTCAGCAAAACTCTTCAGATTCGGATGCTCTTTGAAATCAAAATCCTCGATGGGCAGGAGTTCCCCACCGAGCGTGAGAACGTGCCAGTGCGAGACCGCTTTCTCTTCAGACTTCAGAGCCTCTGATACGATCTCTTCTCTCCCTTCTCTTCCTCCTCTCTCTTTTTTCTCTTCCTCCCCTTCCGTCCCGACCCTTATCGTTCTCGAGAGCTCAGAGAGCGGGTGCCCCTTGCAACTTACCTTGAATGCCTTATACCAGCCAAATGGCGCTCGCTTCACTTCGTAATCGCAAGACAAGGTTTCTTCGAGTCTCTTCAGAACATCGACCGCGACGACGGGTTTTGCCAGTTCGGAACTGAGGTGTGCATAAGGATAAAGCATTATCCGTTCTGTTTTCACTTGTTCCGCCAGCTTCCTGATCTCGTCTACCGCATTCTCTGCTGTGGCGATCGGATCTGCCTCGTCGTAACTCTCGACAGCGACAAAAGCGGTCAATACCTCATCCATGCGGCCGCTCTTCATGGAGGGGTCGATCTCTTCTGCGACTGGAGTGCGCTTCTTTGTCTCGTATTCGATATAATCTGAGTGAATTAATAACAACTGCATGTTTGTGCCCTATGCACTGGATTGTCTCTTAAGTTTATAAATATGCGGCAGAAGACCCTGCTACTTGTAACGCCTCCGGCGTCGACGCCTGCGTTAGCGGGGAGGGTATCACAAATATGGCTCTCTGGTGCCTGGGATCGGATGATCCGCACATGCCTGCGAAGCCTGATACCGTGGCTGCCTTTGGCGATAATGTCCCGCCCTGCTGGCGGTGGAATCGATGGATTCCTATCAGGTCCATTACTTCATATTCCGCGTACTCTGCGGTGAAACTTGGGGACATAGCGATTTCATTTAAAAAATCGAGAGTGCCCGCCGAAAGTAATACAAATAAGCAGGATACAATCTGTGGCTCATGAACGCCGGCGAACAGGAACTCACGCTGCGGGTGGCAGAGGCATATCACAGGGATGTCGGCAAAGGCATCGCACGCATCGATCAAGAGTTCATGGATCTGCTCGATGAGTACATGGATGACGGAGACATAGTCGAGATAACAGGCGAGACGAAAGCGTACGCGATTGTGCGCCGCGGCTATCATGGCGATTCCGGGCTTGACCTGGTGCGGATCGACGGCGGCACCAGAACCGATGCAGATATCAGAATCGATGACCGGGTTACGGTATGCAAGGCAGCACCAGAGGACGCTAGCAGAATCACGCTCGCGCCGACCCAGCACACCCGTTTCTCTGGCGGAGCGCGGTACTTGGCGCGGTATCTCAAGGGCAGACCGGTCGTGAAAGGGCAACACCTCCGGGTCGAGACCGTGGACGCGCCGGTCGTCTTCGTGGTCACTGCAACCCAGCCAGGGGGCGCGGTCATTATAACCCGGGACACCCAGATCGTACTAAAGGAGCGCCCGGTCCCGGACGAGGCGCATACCACACAGGTCACGTACGAGGATATCGGAGGCCTCCGGCGCGAGATCGATCTCATCCGCGAGATGATCGAACTCCCGCTCTGTCATCCCGAACTCTTCCGGAAACTGGGCATCTCCCCTCCCCGAGGCGTGTTGCTGCACGGACCGCCCGGAACCGGGAAGACGATGATTGCAAAGGCGGTGGCGAACGAAACATCCTCTAATTTCACATCGATAAGCGGTCCCGAGATCGTGAGCAAGTTTTATGGCGAAAGCGAGAAACATCTTCGGGAAATCTTTGATGATGCGGAAAAAAATGCGCCAAGTATCATTTTCATCGACGAGATCGACTCGATTGCGCCGAAACGTGGCGATGTTGTGGGGGACGGGGAGCGCAGAGTTGTGGCGCAGTTGCTCTCGCTGATGGACGGACTGCAGTCGCGCGGCGAGGTCGTCGTGATCGCGGCAACCAACCGCCCGAATGACATCGATCCTGCGATGCGTAGGGGCGGCAGATTCGATCGCGAGATCGAGATCGGGGTTCCTGACCGCAACGACCGGTCTGATATACTGCAGATCCACACGAGAGGGATGCCGCTTGATCTGGCGATGCAGGAGAAAGGTCTCGATGATCTCGCTGAGATCATACACGGTTTTGTCGGTGCCGATGTCGCGTCGCTCTGCAAGGAGGCTGCCATGCATGCGCTGCGCATGATGATGGCGGACATCGATTTCGAAGAGGATATCCCGTCAGAACTGATCGAGCAACTGATTGTAACAAAAAAGGACTTTTACGAGGCGATGAAAAATATAGAGCCCTCTGCAATGCGCGAAGTATTCATCGAGATACCGCGGGTCGGGTGGGATGATATCGGAGGGCTTGATTTCGAGAAGCAGGAACTGATCGAGATCGTGGAGTGGCCGCTTCGCTATCCTGAGATCTTCGAGGCGATTAACACAGACCCGCCAACCGGAGTGCTGCTATTCGGTCCCTCTGGCACCGGAAAGACCTTGCTTGCAAAAGCGGTCGCTACCGAGAGTTCTGCGAATTTCATCAGCATCAAGGGACCTGAACTGTTGAGTAAGTATGTCGGCGAATCGGAAAAGGCGATCCGGGAGGTGTTTCGGAAGGCGAGGCAGGCATCCCCCACGATCGTCTTCTTTGATGAGATCGATTCGATCGCGCCTGTAAGGGGCGCGGGCTCAGACACCTTCGTGACCGAGCGCGTGGTCTCCCAGATTCTGACTGAGCTTGACGGACTTGAGGAGCTGCAGGATGTGGTCGTGATCGCTGCAACCAACCGCATCGATATGGTCGACCCCGCGCTCCTGAGACCCGGGCGGATCGACCGTCTCATCCACATACCGCTTCCGGACAAGGATGTGAGATCGAAGATCTTTGAGATCCACCTCAAGGGCAAGCCAGTATCTGATGAGGTCTCGGCACAGTGGCTTGCAGAAGCAACCGACGGGTATTCGGGCGCGGAGATCGAAACCGTGTGCAGGGAGGCAGCAATGCTTGCGCTCCGAGCGGTGATGCCGGAGCGGGGCGTGGATGCGGATACGAAGAAGATTGCAGATGCGGTCAAGATCACGAGGCGGCATTTCGATCGGGCAACCGAGTGTGTGCGGTGCGATAGATTTAATAGTTAGAGGGGTATACCTATACATGATGTCGGCATAAACTGCACTTTTTTTATTGGCAGAACCAAACCGATATCATCTACAAACAAGGACGCAAGTCTTTATCTCGCGTCATCGTTTCAGTGGTTTGAAAAGGCTCAATCTGTAGCGGTGTAAAGTACAACGCCACAGGAAGCTTGAGTTCATAGATCGGAGAAGAACAGTATGGGCGGTGTGCAACATGAAACGGAGAACCAAATTCGATATCGTTATTGCGATTCTTGATGTGGTGTCAGGTGGCGCAACCAAAACGAAGATCGTGTACAAAGCAAACCTGAATTTCAACCTTGCGACTAAATATCTCGATTTGCTGCTGGAAAAAGGATTTGTTAGAACAAACAGCAGCCGCTATGAGATAACTAAAGAGGGAAAGACATTTCTGGAGAAGGCTAAGGAATTGCAGATTTAGATCTCAGGCAATTCGAGAAATCTCTCTCCGAGATCGGTTATTCTGATTTCTCTCTTGTTTGCATCGAACTCTATAAACCCGAATTCGGAGAGGAAATCAAGAATTTTGATTGACTTCTCAGGGGCAATGCCAACCTGCCCGCTGGTCTCTTCGATCGTGATCCACCCGCCCGTTTTTATATATTCCAATATCTCCCCAGATATCCGAAATGCTGTTGTCATCGATAACCTATCTGTCGTTAGGTTATCTAATAGTTTCGGAATATATGTTTCTGAACAATGTTTCTGAACAATGTTTCTGAACAATGTTTCTGAACAATGTTTCTTTACACCTTATAAACCCCTATACCGATGTGTTGTAGTATAACCATGGTTTAAACTGTGGTTAGACGTATCAGTGCACCGCAAAAGTTGCACTATACAAAGCTACGGACATACAAAGCTACGGACATACAAAGCTACAGAAGGTGAGGAAAATGGCTGGAAAACAAAGAGAGATGAGGTTGAGTGAGTACCTCGATAAGTACGCCGAGAAAGAAGCGAAAGTCATCATGGCGGATATCGTCCCTCCTGATACTGCGCCATATCTCGAAAGTGGCACAGAGTTGTTCGATATCGAAAAAACGCCGGAGCCCAGTGAAGAGGTTGATCGTGCATTTGGCGGCAGACCGAACGTCCCGGCAGCGAATGTGATCAGGGCAATACAACGGGATATCGGATCGAGCGGATATGACCTACATATATCTGACAGAAGTTACACCGGGTACTCTGTCTGGGAAGTCGCTCGTTTCGTCATAGTCCATGACAACACCGATCACATGCGATATATCAGTGAGGTCTTCGACTGTGATGACTTTGCAGAAGTTCTGTGCGGTGCTGTGAACCGCGTTCTGAGGGGAATCCCGTTCGGTATAATCTGGTACTACGGGAAAAATTCGGATGGGTCATGGTGGGGTCATGCCACCAATATTGGTTACTGCCACAGACAGGACAGAATATACATGGTCGAGCCTCAGAACGACAGGTTTTACCGCTTCAACAAAGGAGCGTGGCGACCCGGGATGATAATCCTCTGATTGGGTGGTCAAAGAGGGGATACTGCATAATATTCCCTCTTTATTTTTTGTATCTGATGTGGCTGAAGATTACGGCACACTCTCATGCGTGATGCGGAGTAATCAATGACTAAAAATAAGTGTATAGTTGTTTCGGACGTGCATCTTGGAGCAGAGTCCGGTAATCGGGACCCGTTGCAATTGGCATGCGAACCATGGTAAGTAAGAGGATCTCCATATAATGTTATCTGCTTGTCCAAAGAGAAGTGTTATAACCGTCTGGTATAGGGATAAAATGCTCAAGAGGATAGAACCTTCCTCCACAATAGTGAAGATATCTTTGAAGGATATCGCAATATCTTCGTTCCCTATAGGGAGACGTCTGATTTCTGTCTGCTTCTGGGCTCCAGGGCATCGCTACCGCCAGGCCGTTGTGAGGATTTGACATTTCAGCAAGGATATGAGATGCTGAAGGAAAATCCAAACTTGAGACCATGTAAGAAAACCACAGTTTAAAAAATCCGAGATGCACGGGGATTTGCCCGATTTGGGTGCCGTGGTAAGTGCATCAGAGCGCTGCGAAGAGGCGCTGTACAAGTACTCAAAAACAGGAGGTATACAAAATGGAAGAAATCGAAGAAAATAGAACATATCGGTTCGGATGGCTCCCGGATTATCCCGATTTCAGGGATTATACGGAAGATATGAAAGAACTTAAGCCCATGCTCAGAAAAACGAGTGTGAGGTCTCCTGATAAGGTCGCAAAAACCATTAGCCTTCCGGCTTCGGTTGACCTGAGGGCGTGGTGCTCTACTGTTGAGGATCAGAAGGCTCTTGGCTCGTGCACAGCAAATGCGGCAGCAGGGATTATAGAATACTTTGAGCGAAGAGCGTTTGGAAAGTACATCGATGCTTCTCGGCTCTTTATCTATAAGACGACTCGGAATCTTATGCACGTAGCAGGCGATACCGGTGCCTTTCTCAGGTCTACGATGGGTGCCATGGTGCTCTTCGGCGTCCCCCCAGAGGAATACTGGCCATACACCGACGAGAAACCTACCCCATCTATCGTTCCAGAATACCATTTTGATCTGGAACCACCTGCTTTCTGCTATGCTTTCGCTCAGAACTATCAGGCGATTAGATACATTCGCCTTGATCCTCCAGGGATTGCGAAGGATACGCTTTTATCCAGAATTAAGTTATATTTGGCATCGGGGCTTCCTTCGATGTTTGGATTTGCAGTCTACGGCTCAATTAGCCAGGCTACACGTACCAATGGTGGAAAGATTCCATTCCCAGATCCAAAGGAGGATCAACGCGGCGGTCACGCCATTGCAGCTATGGGGTATGACGACAAGATAAAAATAAAGAACACCACCTGTGGAACAGAGACCACCGGCGCATTGCTCATCAGGAACTCATGGGGCACGGGATGGGGTGATGGAGGCTATGGCTGGCTGCCCTACGAGTATGTGCTCAAAGGAGGTGCAGTGGACTTCTGGGCGCTCCTACGTCAAGAATGGGTTGATACAGATCAGTTCAAGATATAAGAGC
>JAUVWP010000113.1 GCA_030604085.1 Methanosarcinales archaeon
CTCTTGCGCAGGTCTTTAACAGGGGTTTTACGGCAGGATATCTCACCGGAAACCCGCGAGGCAAACTTATGAGCCGCAAGCGCCCGTACAATCGTGGAATCCCCATCGGAACAGTCATCGGATGCGCGCAGAATCGCCTGCTTATAAGACTTCCCGGCACGCTTCGTACAGGGGACGGGATCGGTGTCACCGGTGCGGCCGGGGTGGGAGCTGAGGGGGATGGAGGGGGCACGGGCGCGGATGACGACGGCTCTGGCATGATCGTCCACCAGATGTATGTGGCGGCAGGCAGGTGGATCACGCCGGCATCGGCATGGTTGTCGATATACCTCTAACTTCATCAGACGTGCAGGTGCGTGCCGGAAGTGCCGTATATAAGACGTTTGATAAGCCGCTTATGGACTCTCTCAGGAGCTCGTTCACATCCCCGGCCTCCCTGCGGAGGATTCCGGTTACCATCACCGCAGAAGCCGCGGTCGGCTCACCGATCGGACTGCGGATCGAGGATAATGACAACAACGCGGTCTATGTACACTCGGAGTACGTAATCGAGCGTGCAGTCAGCAGACCAACGACAGGGGAAGAGATCGTACGGCAGCTCGCAAAACTTGGGAACACGGTTTTTGAGGTATCCGAATCTGATATCGATCTCAGGATCGAGGGCGGGGGCGACATATTTATCCCGGTCAGCCAGTTAAACCGCGTTCGGAGTGATGCTGTATCGCGGCTTGCTGATGCACGGATCGCTGGATGGCGGCGCAGCGCCCGTGCCCGGCATCGGCATGAGCGTTCCGCGGATTCCGCCGGGACCCTACGAGCCGCAGAGCCGCGGGCGCTGGTCGCGGACATCTCCAGATCATCGCCTGCCGTATTGCTCGCGGTCAGTGTGAGCAGCATGGACGGTGTGAGAAGCGCAATCGCTGGCGGCGCAGACGTGATATATCTAGGCGGCGAGAGATACCGAGGGGAAGACGCGGAAGCGTTCGACCTCGAGACTGCGACCCGGTATGTGCACCAGAGCGGACGCAGGATCTACCTGAACACGCCCCGGATCGCCAGTGACTCGCAGATGCGCGGTGTGGCGGATGCCATGTCCGGCGCCAGAAGATTCGGTGCAGACGGCGTGCTGGTCTCCAATCACGGCGTATTTAGACTCGCGGAAGAGATGGGTCTTGATAGAATCGTGGACAGTCCGCTTAATGTCTTTAACCGGATGTCGCTTCAGTTCTGGGCAGAGCATGGTGCAGGGCTGGTTACGCTATCACCTGAACTTACGCTTGCAGAGATTCGCGAGATCGCAAAGTACGGTGCGGTCGAGTGCATCGTGCACGGACGGCTCCCGCTCATGGAATCAGAGCACTGCGTGGTTGGCGGAGTGCTTGGTGGCAGCGGTTCTTGCACTGCTCGTTGCGAGAACTGCGGGTTTGAACTGGTGGATGAGAAAGGGTACGCATTTCCGCTTCAGATGGATATGGACTGCAGGATGCATCTCTTAAATTCAAGCGAACTCTGTATGCTCGATCACATCCCTGCTATTGTCAGATCCGGTGTTTCGAGCATCAGGATCGAGGCGAGGGCGGTTGACTCCGAGCGTGCCGGGGCGATCACGCGGTTGTACCGGGCTGCGCTCGATGGATGCTCTGCACGAGATAGCAAGAGTCAAAGTATGTGCAAAGGTATAACAAGGGAATACACAACAGGATATTATAGGAGAGGCGTTTTATGAGAATATTTCTATCAGGATCGATACGCGGCGGACGGCAGATGCTACCGGTGTACAGGCATATATGCGATTTTCTGGAGAGTGTGGGATGCGATGTCGTGAGCTGGCACGTGGTTGACCCGGGTTCGGATGAAAGAGAGGCGGAGATGAGCGAGCAGGAGATATACCTGCGTGACATCGGGCTTCTCGAAGAGAGTGACTGCATGGTTGCTGAGGTCACTGTTCCGTCAATCGGGGTCGGCTATGAGGTCTGCAGGGCGCTCGGACTTGGGCTGCCGGTACTTTGCGTGCACAGCGCCGGGGCGAACGTCTCTGCGATGGTGCTTGGAAATCCGAACCTGCAAGGGCGGGTCAGGGAATACGCAAGTCTGGACGACCTCGAACAGATTCTCTACGAATTTGCCGGAGCACTTGGCGACAGTAACGATTAAATACTGTCGTGCCCAATATAAAACCTGATAGATATGACAGGGGTCCTTGAATTATCGATTCTCGTGCTGGCAATAATCGCAGCGGTTATTTTATACAAGGTATTAAAAACAGCCAAGAGCATGGTGATAAACACCGTCATCGGTCTTGTCATACTGGTTCTGGCAAATTTTGCGCTTGGTCTCAAGATCGCTTACACCTGGGTTGTAATCGCGATATGCGCTATCGGCGGAACAGTCGGTGCGCTTCTTGTAATCGTGCTCCACTATCTGGGGCTTGCGTTCTGAGCAGACTCTAAAAACAGGGATGCTGGTTTCATCTACTCCGCTCAGATCAACCTTGCCCCTCTGAAATCGATCCTGCTCCGGCCAACGCTCCCAAACTCAGAAAGTGCTGACTCGATCGTGTCCCCGGCACCACCGGTTACATCGACTGCAAATACGGAATCGCCAAGCATCGCCTGCGATGCCATGCCGCCTGCCACCTCGACAGCGTCCGCGGCATCAGAGACGGAATCGCTCATCAGTCCGGTTTCGGCTGCGAACCGCCTCGACTGGATCATGAAGTTCTCAACCGTCGGCATCTTCAAGAGTTCGCGCAGCGACGCAATCCCCGCAGGATTGATCCGATCTACGGCACTCTTGTCGTTTAATATCGCTTTTGTTGACATTTTAGCGAATACGACCCAGAAGATATCCTTCGCATCCGTGCGTATCCGGTCAAGTCGCGCAGAAGCTCCGGGCGTGCGCCTGATGACCACACCCCCAAGCGACTGCGCCACGACGTCCCCGAGTCCGGTCCGGTTCTCGACCTCTGCGATGTGTGCGACCTCTGTCAGTTGGTTTGCGGTCAGATCGAGCGATAGTGCGTGGTTGAGTGCGAATGCGGCACCGAGCGCGCCCGCACCGCTCGCTCCGAACCCGGCGCCGATCGGGATGTCAGATGTGATGCGAACCGAACACGGGCGCCGGGTCAGCCTTGAGACGACCGATCTGACAGTCGGGCATGGCGAATCATCCGAACCATCAGAACCGCCGATCTCGACGCGGGTGGTGACGCCTGCTTTTAGTATTATCCCGCAGCCGAGCGATCCTGCTATCACGGGGTTTTCATGCGGGCAGATCACGAAGAATCCTGTGATGTGCGCCGGCGCAAACGCGGCTCTTGGTCCGGGGGGTTGAGTCATGGTATGTGTTTCACACAAGCGGTAAAAGTCACCGGATTTAATCACAGAGGGCACGGAGAGCACAGAGTTTTTAAATCGATTCTCCGTGTCCCTCTGAGTCCTCCGCGGTTAAATTCCCTGTTTGGTTCCGATATGTCCGGGGTCAGTTCACCCCAGATTTCTGATGATCGCGTCCGTCATCTGGCTCATGCTCGCGCTTCCGCCGAGATCGTACGTGGTTATGCCCTCTGCAATCGTCTGCTCGGTCGCACGGATGATTGCGTCCGCCCCATCAGCCGCGCCGAGATACCGAAGCATCCATGCGCCGGCAAGGATCGTTGCGCACGGATCCACCTTGTCCAGTCCTTTATACTTCGGAGCAGAGCCGTGTGCCGGCTCAAACATCGCGTAATCGTCGCCTATGTTTGTCGAATACACAAGACCGATGCTCCCGATCAGCCCTGCGCACTGCTCGCTTATGATATCCATAAAGAGATTCGTCGAGACAAGCACTTTGTGATCGAAGAGTTGTGGGTTCTTCACGAGTTGCTGCGCCATGTTATCGACATGGTACTCCCAGAGTTCCACATCAGGATACTCGGTTGCAGTGGCGCGTAATGTGTCCATGAATGCGCCGCAGGTCATCCTCAAGATGTTACTCTTGTGGATTCCGACAACGGCACCCCATCCCCGCCTCGTAGCTTCCTCAAAAGCGTATCTTGAGATATTCTCACATGCGCGTCTCGTGATTCTCCGGATCGCAATGAATGTGTCATCTGTTATCTCTACCTCTTTTCCGAAATACATGCCTTCTGTTGCTTCCCTGACCGCGACGAAATCGACATCGCCAAGCGGCGCAGGCGCTCCAGCAAACGTCCGGATCGGGCGCACGTTCGCATAGAGATCGAACCGCTGGCGGATGCTCACGGCAACGCTCCTTGGCGCGCCAACGACTCCGGGCGTCGTGGTCGGTCCCTTGAAACATGCATCGGTCTCCCGTAGTACGTCCCAGGTCTCATCCGGGATCAAGGAGTCTCCGCCGTTTTCCTTCCACCATTCCTCTCCTGCCTCGCACGGTACGAACTCGATGTCGGGGTTCACCGCATCAATAACCCGCATCATGGAGTCCACAAGTTCCGGTCCTGTGCCGTCGCCTCGAATGACTGCTGCTTTCTTCATAGTATCTATTATCAGAAGTTATATATCAGATAAATGTGTTGTGTCAGTTGGAGGTTTTTATCATGAGCGAAACACTCAGAAAGTTGGGACTCATCGGGATCGGCGTGCTCGCCATCACCGAGGAGAAGATCAGGCAGACCGTGGACGAACTTATCGAGAAAGGAGAGATGAATCGAGAAGAAGGGAAATCCCTTGTCCAAGAACTCCTGACCGAGAAGAAGAAGCAGATGCAGGAACTCGGAGATACGATCTCAAATAGTGTGCAGAACTCAATCGATCGGTCAAAGATCGCAACGAAGGATGACATTGTGCGTATGGAGGATAAGATCGCAGAACTCGAAAAGACTGTTCGGGAACTTTCCGAGAAGTGAGGTGAATGGTTTATGGATCTCGAGGAAGTCGCGAATAAGGTGACGCTTAAGGACCTGCGCCCGATCGCAAAGGAGCACGGCATCAGGACGAGTTGTGTGAAGAAGATCGATATTATGAGGCAGTTGCCGGAAGGGGTTATCGAGGAACTCGCAAGGAAGTGAGGAGACTTTGTGGGAGTTACTTGCATAGGACAGTATCAAGTTTTATAGTATGGATCGCTATATTTTTGGATTATGTCCTATGCGAGTACTGGTATGAGGATATTAATCGCTGCAACAGTGCTGGCAGTCCTCTTTGCGGCCGCGGCAGCACAGGCTGGCGCCGGCAGTAAAAGCAGCAGCACGGGCAGCATACCGGTTGAACTCCACTTCGATGCCGCAGACCTATCTTTCGACAAATATAACGGCTACGACCTGATTTCACTGCCCGGATGCAGGTTCACAAGGGAGATCGGCAAACCAGCGCTCCCTGCAAAGAGCGTCTTTGTTGCCTTGCCCGCGGACAGTGAGCTGACCGGGATCGAGATCGTCTCATGCAGGACGAAGACGCTTTCTGGCGAATACATGATTCTGCCGGCGCAGCCCCCGATCCCGACAATGGCTGGCGCCGCCGCTGAGTTCGTGCCGCCGGGCTCTGTATACGATTCTTCGGATGTGTATCCCGACGTGGTCTGCGGC
>JAUVWP010000076.1 GCA_030604085.1 Methanosarcinales archaeon
ATGTACCACCCATTGCAGAGGTGTATTTCAGGGCAACAAGCTGGTAATTGCCGTTTGGAATATCGGTAAAAATGTAATCTCCGTAGGCATCACTGGTTGTGTTTGCAACCAGTCCGGATTCGGTTTTAAGCACAACGTGTACATCAGAATAATTTTGTGCAGGACCTCCCATTGGTGTCGAAAGGGTCTTTCCGGAAATGGAAGCTCTTTCCAATAAAGATAATATTGGATCCTGTGCACCGGGATCTGCAAAGCCAAGGGTCAAATTAGCGTTGACAATATCCGTACCATTCCCGATCGCAACATCGGATTCGACCATAAGCCATGTACCACCCATTGCAGAGGTGTATTTCAGGGCAACAAGCTGGTAATTGCCGTTTGGAATATCGGTAAAAATGTAATCTCCGTAGGCATCACTGGTTGTGTTTGCAACCATTTCTATTGTTATTTCTTCTGCTGATACAACTTGTGCAAATACTAAAATAAGCAATGCACTCAAGACCAATAAATGATTTTTTTTACCCATAACATTCACCTCGATGATGTCATGTTTGATGTGATCCATGCATACATCTCAAACCGCCTGCAGGATCATGAGTGCATCCAGTGATGTGACGATGCCATCGAAATTCATGTCACCCATGAGATCTGGTTCACGAGTTCCAACAGCCATCTGAAGGGCTATGAGTGCATCTGCTGGCGTGAGGAGATCGTCACCACTGAGATCGCCTTTGAGGTAGCTGCTTATGATAACCGTTGCATTAGCTTTTGGCGCCTCACCTACACCGTACTTTCCGGCTCCAAGTGTGATCCCTGAGATCGAAGAGGTGCCGGTCAAGCCGCTCGGATCGATGGTTGCGTTCAGTATATCGTGTGCGGTAGCCTCTTCTCCAAAGTCCAGCCATACATCGATATCGGTGAGATCTTCTCCATAACCCACACTGATATATCTGCTCCCTACGAACCATTTGCCGCCCATCGCAGTTATATAATGTGCCACGGATATAATATAATCTCCAGCAGGGAGGTTGGAGAAGGTGTAGTTCCCATTCTCATCAGAGGTTGTATTTGCCAGTGCAGTAATATCTGATTGTGCAGTTGCGGATAGTGGCACAATCAACAGTGCCATGAACAGAAATACAACCAATGATAGTATCGGTGCGAGTGATCGCACATTTCCTGTAGTTTTCGTGTTGCCGCATCGAGTGTATGAGATTCTCTGATTGACAGCGGTACTGATTTGCTGAACAATAAAATTCTTTGTGTTCATGTGGTATATCTCCATGTTGTTTGTATTGACTTAGGTATCTTTGATGTGCATACAATTTGCTATACGGATGCACCTTTAACGTGCCATTTCACGCATGTCTGTCTGATATATCCAAATAATTTACTATAACTTAAATGTTTCTGTATTGACGGACGAAAAAAATGGTGGCGGGGTCACCTCCGTCTGCGGTAACCCCAGTAGATGATGACCATCAGCGCAATCACGAGGATCATCCCGAGCATCGGAGCGCCAGAGAAGGAGAGTCCTGTGCTGAATTTCTCCTGTTTCTCGACCGTCATCTCGGATCCTTCGACGTAGTCTTCGGATGGATTTGACGCTTCGGATGGATTTACAGGTTTGGTGACATCTTTGCCAATCCCACCCTCTTTCGTGGTTTCGTTCAGATCGGATGACGATTTAGCCTGCTTTTGTGGTTGTTCAGTCTCATTGAACCAGCCTGGCGGATATGTACCATCCCTATGACTGGATGAATCGATTTGGTCTTTCGGTGTTGGTATACTCTGCGGCGGCTGTGTTACGTCTTGCTCGGTCGGTTCGATTGTAGCGGAGAGTATCTCCCGGTACCGCTCATAATCCTCCTCTGTCATATACGTGGAAATGAGTCCTGATATGTACACATCATCGAGGAGTAGATTTCCGCAGTTGTGGTGGCAGCAGGCAAGTTCGCCGCACTCGAGGACTGAATCTACATATTCAGAGACCAGTGTCTTCAGCGTATCAGGATCTGATGGCGTCCAGTATCCCTTGCGTATCGCTTCGAGCATCCGGGCGGTCATAGACTGGTAAGCATAGGGACTTTCGCTCTTGAGAAAGTCATGCACGCCGATCTCATACTTGTCACCTACGTACACCTCAAATATCCGATCCCAGTCTGCATCTGTTACCATCTCCGGCGTCATCACATCCCAGCCCCACATATACTCAACGAACTTCATCATCTCTCTTGCACCGCCGTAGTCGTGTTCCATCATCGCTCTAATCCATTTTTCATTCCAGTACCTCGAACGGAGCTCTTTCCGGAACGCATCCTCAAGTGTTGTCATGTGCAGATTGTTCACATCTTCGAGGTTTGCCACGTATGCATCAGGAGTCTCGCCGGTAAGCACTCTTACTGTGAGCAGAAGCCCTCCGAGATACTGGTAGAAGTCGTCGTTGTCGATCATGCCGTAGAGATTGGAACTGTCACTGTGCACCGCAGCATCAACATCAGCGAGGTTTAGCTTGAAGACGTCCTCATAGTTCTCACCCCAGACATCCTGCCCGTAGATATTGGATAACCTTGATATGAAGAGGTCTGCGAGATCGGATTCGTTCTCCCATGTCTCGCTTGCAGTAACCGCGCCGGGCAGTCCTGTGCCGTACGTGCCTGGTGCTTCGCTGAATATTCTAGATCTTGATATGTAGAGTGCTTCCGTGTCGTTGTAGCCAGCAGCAATCAGTGCATCGTACATCCGAAGCGAGTTGTACCTGACGTAATTCGTCTCGTTACTCTCATCAAGTTCCGCAACCATCCGAATCGCCTTATCCATCAACTCCAGCTGATACGGGAACGTGTCCCTGTAAAGCCCCGAAGACAGAAGGAGGACATCGATTCTCGGGTGAGTCATATTCTCATGTGAGATCACCTCGAATCCTGTGATCCTACCGTAACTTCTCGTCGGCTTGACACCGAGAAGCGAGTGTATCTGAGCTTCAACAACACCTCTGTGCCGCATCGTCTCGACAGACCAGAGGATAAATGCTACCTTGTTCGGGTATGTGCCGTTGTGAGTCTCTTTGTACTGCTCGAGCAACTGGTCTGCAAGGATAACTCCCATCGCCTCGGTCTCTTCGTCAGGGAACTTTCGCTGGTCGAAGCTGTAGAAGTTCCTGCCTGTTGGCAGGGCTTCCGGGTTCCTGATCGGATCGTTTCCAGGTCCTGGCTCAATGTACTCGGAATCGAGTGCACGCAGCGTCTGATCGATCTCGCGGGTCGTCTCGCCCAGAAGCGCGGAATAGTTCATCGCTCGATTGAGATCGGCTGTGATATCCGGATCGGGCGCAGTTAGATTGAGAACATCAATCTGGGCAGTCGCAACATCGGTTCCATTGAGCAACGTTTCGTTCAGGAGATCGTTTGCATATATGTCGGCAGCATCCCCCCAGTCGTGAAGGTCTCCGGTATCGTGCGAGATTACGTTCACGATATGATCGGTGAAGTCTTTCCGAAGCATCGACCGGACCATGCAGACCAGCTTCTCGTCATCAGGTGCTGTGCCGAAGATATGAAGCCCCAGCGGCATGAGCGTAGACTGGAGTTCATGCAGATAGTCGTGCACATCTGTTTTTATGAAGGTCTCAAACTCCTGCCGGGTCATATTATTTATCTGATCGACAGTCACATCAAGATCATCTTTTAGAGTGAGCGAATCATAGAGACCGATGATGGTATCGCGATAGAGCTCCTTCGTAGTCTCGTTGGCACTCTCATAGTCATGTATCTTCTCGTGCAAGGTGGCTAACTCATCATAGATTCCTGCCGCAACGATCGGCGGCGTCAGGTGATCGATTATGACTGCGTTGCCCCGCCGTTTCGCCTGTGTCCCCTCGCCGACGTTGTCCATGATGTATGGGTAAACAACAGGCGTATCATCCACCATGATCGAAGGGTAATCGTATCGCCAGAGCCCGACCTCATTTCCGGGAAGCCACTCCTGGGTCCCGTGTGTTCCGAAGTGGATCATGGCATCAGCATCAAAGACGTTGTTGATCCAGTAGTATGTCGCAAGATACTGGTGCGTCGGTGGAAGCGTCTTGTCGTGATATATGGCTGATTCGTCAGAGAGTCCGCCTCTCGTCGGCTGCGGCACAAATACCACGTTTCCGAACTCTACAGTTGGGATCACGAACTTGCCATCGTAGACCATGATCTCGCCTGGCGGCTCGCCCCATCTCGCCTCAACATCGGAACGCACCGAATCAGGAATGGTGTTGTACCACGAAAGATACGCATCCACCGGAACGAGCGTGATATTGCCTGAGTTTACAACCTCCTCAAGTGCACTAGGAGCCCATGAGCCAACGTTCCTGCTCTCGATGAATAGATCGATGAACTTGCTTCCGTTTGGGATTTCACCACTTCCGGTCTCGTAACCCTTGCTTCGCATCTCTTCAAGTAGCAGTGTGAAGCTGGGCGAGATGTCGAGATAACTTGCGCCGATGTTATTCTTACCGCCCTCGTGGTTGTAGTATAGGATAACAATCTTCTTATCCTCGTTCTTGGTTCTGCCAAGGTTTGCCCATTCGATTGCCCGATCGCAGAGCCACTCGACCTGTGGCATGAGCGGCTCGTAATAATACTGCCCTGTATCAGGGTCTTTGACCCTCCCACATACCCAGATGTGATCGATGCACCCGTCAATCTCGGGCTGGATTACCTGAAAGGCGATGGACATTGGATCGAGTCCGCGAGAACTATTGTTGAATTCCGCAGGTGTACTGTAGTAATCGGTCAACCCTTTCAGTACAGGCACGTTGTATTTTTTCAGATAGTCAACACCCTTTTCCTGATTGCCGTAATTTAGATAGAATGCATTCAAGGAGATGATGACATCCACAAGTACATCCCCGTCTCTGGTGAAGTAATCCACGTCCTCCGTGCACACTTTTTGGGTGGTGTAGATGATATTGCAGCCTTTCGATTCAAGTTCATTGAGTATTGCATCATCAGTTTTGTAGTACGTGGCGTCCTTGCCAAGCTTGTTATTGATAATCCCGATCGTGGGTGCTGATGCATTATATCCATGATCTGCATACCACAGAAGATATTCGGTACTGTTCTCAAAGATCCTCGGAAACGCATCCGGGTGATAGATGCCATGCTGGGGAATATCAGGGGGTACAGCAGGTGCATACTCGATGTAAACACCCTCGAGGGTTACCCCTATGCAGCGAATCCAGTTCTCCATGTTCGTGCACCCGCCGTTTGAGTTGTACTCTTTCATCTCGCTATATGGTAGCTCATCCATATCGATGGTACCAAAACCAGTATCCTGAAACATCATGCATCCAACCTGGGTCCCATTTGCTTTCGCGGCATCGATGACATCTTCGAGATCGTCGAGATCGTTTGCACTTATATGCACCATCATTATGATATCCTGATCAGACACATCGTTGAGGCTGGTAACCGCGCTTGCACTGGTCATCGCTGTAACGTTGAATCGGTCGCTGATCACGTCCCGCTCGGTTGTGACCTTCTCAATGTAGTAGAGGTTGGAATCCATATTTATGATGTACATGATGTTCACCCTCGGATGCACCACTGCTGGCTCTGGAATGTCAACCCCAGCCCACCTGTCGCAGAAGTTCTTCCCGATCGTCATCAGAAAGTGTTCCATGTTCTCTTCGCCGCCCTGGATCCAGTACCTCTCGATCTCGGTGTAATTTGCCGATTTCAGATCAACATTGGATACAGTGGCATTAGCTGCGGAGAGGTTGTATCCGATGACCCTGCTCCCGTTCTCACTGGCAGCGGTTATGCTCGCATTCCACTCAGCCATCATGGTCTCATTCTGCGATTCGATGAATATCGCTTGATAATTCGAGAAGTTGAGACTATCAGGTACGGTGTCGTTCTTTGTAAAGATCGTAACATTCAGTTCAGGTGTGATCGTGTCATTCGACGAAGCGCTTTTTAGCGCGGCTTCGTTTACGTCAGTTCCGAGAATGAATAGCGTCTCGTTTCCATTCCCGGATGCGGTTCCGGTAATGGCGAGCGCGAGGATCGCCAATGTCAGTACAATTGCCGTGTTTCTTTTACTCATGTTCTGTGCCGCCATGCTGCTTGTTTTGACTTGTATGCATTTGATTAAACAGACAATCGGTCAGGCAAATGGGTATTAACGGATGCTTCACATGTGTCTGCTCAATACATCCAGATCAGTTACCATACCTTAAATGTTCCTGTCTTAACGATCGAAAAAAAGTGGGAGGTCACCTCCGTCTGCGGTAACCCCAGTAGATGATGACCATCAGCGCGATCACCAGAATCATCCCGAGCATCGGAGCGCCAGAGAAAGACAAACCTGTGCTGAACTTCTTCGCAGTCTCAACCGTCATCTCGGATCCTTCGATGTAGTCGGACGGTTCGGACGGTTCGGACGGCTTTGATGCCTCGGACGAACTCGCGGGTCTGGTTACATCCATACCACTCCCGCCCTCCTCCTTTTCAGTCTCATTGAACCAGCCTGGCGAATACGTACCATCCCCGTTATTACTACCACTATTATCTGATTTGGACTCATCATCTGATTTGGACTCGCCTTCCGAGGTTTTCACGGGCGGCACTCCTCTCATCTCATCCATAATTCTGTTATACTCGTCCATGGTCTCCTGATCGATCGTTATACCGAGCGCAGATATGAGCCCACGTATGTATTCGTCGAGCAGGGGATTTGCGCATGTGTGGTGGCAGCAGGTTATATAACCGGCCTCCGCGATCGACTTAATATATTCAGCCACCAGTTGCCGCAACACATCGTCTGATGGAGTCCAGTATCCCTTGCGCACTGTTTCCAGCAATCTACCGATCATCGACTGGTACGCATACGCAGTATCTCCTTCGAAGAACTCACCCAGCCCAAGACCGTATTTATCTCCCACATACACATCATATATCTGCTGCCACACATCATCGCTGATAAGATCAGGACACGTCGCCTCCCAGCCCCAGAGGTACTCAAAGAAATCACTTATCTCACCAGCACCAGCATAGCCCTCACCCATCATCCCCTCGATCCATTCAGGATTTAAGTATCTGGTGCGAAGTTCCATGTAGATCACCTCGCGAAGCGAAGAGACTGTCGGATCCGCGGTCGGATCGCTGTTGTCTGTGACATATATATTATCACTATCAAACTCGTTTCCAGTGACCACCTTGTATGCTCGCACAAGCCCGCCCACATACTGGAAGACATCATCGTTGTCGATGAACCCGTACAGGTTCGAGTTCTGGTTATGCACGATCGCATCGATCTGCGCCAGATTGAGCATGAAGACCTCCTCCCCCGGGATGCCCCAGACCTCGTCGCCATAGATGTAGTGCATCCTGCTGATGTAGGTCTCTCCGATCACCGAACTATTGTTCCATGTGCTGCTTGCAGCGATCACGGAATCGAGATTCGGTCCGTACGTACCGGGTGCTTCAAGGAATATCCGCGACACCGAGAGGTATCTCGCATCTTCCTCCGGATACGGTCCGGTGTAGTCGCCTGTCGCGTTCAGAGCATCAAAAATCTCTTCTGAGTTCTCCCTGACATAGTTGTCATAGATGATGTCATTAGCCTCGGCAGCAAGACGGATCGCACGATCTATCAGCTTCAATTTCTCAGGGAAGACGTCCCTGTGCAGCCCTGAAGGGATTACCATGACATCGATCCTCGGACGACCAAGCTCGCTCTCATTGATCAGTTCGACATCATACACGGCACCATAGCTGTCCCACACAGGTCTTGCACCGACAA
Organism: Methanosarcinales archaeon; assembly: GCA_030604085.1. Lineage (GTDB taxonomy): Archaea > Halobacteriota > Methanosarcinia > Methanosarcinales > Methanogasteraceae > Methanogaster_A. The sequence goes on from JAUVWP010000076.1 coordinate 7,795, forward strand.
GATACAGGATCTCGGACTCAACGACCCCATAATCGGTCATCGCCCACGCCCAGAGAATGATCGCGGGTTTTCTTGGGTATGCGCCGTCGTGATCTGCCCGGTATCGCTCAATGAGGGCATCTGCCATCTTCTTTCCGGTCTCCCACGCCTCCTTTGTTGGTATCGCTCGCGGATTCATCGAATAGAAGTTTCGCCCCGTTGGAAGCACATTCGGATTTCTTATCGGGTCGTCCGCCTGAGATGGTGAGATATACTCCCCATCAAACCCGCCCAGTGTGGCTGGAACCTCAACCGTGCAGTTCGCGATATCATCTGCAAACGAAAGCCCACGTTCAAGATGCCTGCTCACATTCTCACTCGACCTGTTGTCAAACACATCCTCCTGCGCTTCAATGATTCCGGTCTCATTGATCAGGACATTCTCAAGCAACTGCGCGGTGCAGTTGTCCAGTTCTCGTTCCTTATCGATCTGCAGCGGGTTTGGATAATCATCATACCCTATCATCCAGGCAACATCCCTCTTGTAGTCATCCCGAAGCATCGAGATGATCGTGCCGATCAACGGCTCACCACCAGGCGGATCGCCAAACGTATGCAACCCATACGGCATGAAATCGGTCTTTATGTCATAGAGATACTCAGCAAGCTCAAGGACGAACTCATCAAATAGGGTCTCGTTCATGAGTGTCTCACTCGTCTCGTTCAGATCAACGCTCATGTCATCATCAAGATGCAGTTCCCTGCACTCTGTTATGATGGTGTTCCTGTACTCTTCCTTGACAGTCTCATTACCACAATCAACATACAATGCCACAGTCTGGGCAAGATTGGTCAGGTTCCCGTATAGCCCCGCAGCAACAATCGGGGGCGTCAGATGCGTAATCATCGTTGCGCTCCCCC
>JAUVWP010000148.1 GCA_030604085.1 Methanosarcinales archaeon
ATGGAAGTGATCGATGATCCGGACGCCAAATACGAAAAGATCGGCGGGCTCGATAGCCAGATTCAGGAGGTTAGGGAGACTGTGGAACTGCCGCTAACGTCGCCGGAATTCTTCGAGACTGTCGGGGTTGAGCCGCCGCGCGGCGTGCTCCTGTACGGTCCGTCCGGCACAGGAAAGACTCTGCTTGCAAAGGCGGTGGCGCACCATGCCGATGCCACCTTCATCAAGATGTCCGGATCGGAACTGGTGCACAAGTTCATCGGCGAGGGCGCCCGTCTCGTCAGGGATGTCTTCCAGCTTGCGCGGGAGAAGGCGCCAACCATCCTCTTCGTCGATAAGATCGATGCAGTCGGCGGCAGGCGCACGCACGATGGAACCATGGGTTCGGCAGAGGTGAACCGCACCATGACCCAGATCCTGACAGAACTGGACGGCTTTGGGGAGCGGGGCAATGTGCGGGTGATGGCTGCAACCAACCGGATCGATCTCCTGGATCCTGCACTGCTGCGCCCGGGCAGGTTTGACAGGGTGATAGAGATTCCAGCGCCAGACGAAGCAGGAAGGATGCGGATTCTTTCGATCCACACGAAGAACATGTCTCTTGCCGGTGATGTCGATCTTGAGACCATTGCCGCGGAAACCGATGCCGCAACCGGCGCAGGTTTAAAGATCATCGTCACCGAAGCCGGCATGAATGCGATACGCAACAAGCGAAACGAAGTCTCGATGGCTGATTTCGAGTATGCGCTTGATAAGTTGGCGAAAGAGGAGAAGAACGAGCCGCACGGGATGTTTGTGTGACTCTTTACTTTTTCGAATATGCTCGAGTAATGCGTGACAAACAGGTAACCTTTAATCTGTGTAATCCGCGTTCATCTGTGGCTGATAAGGGTTTTTAGCCATAGATTAACACTGATTCCACGGATTTTATCCACAAGTTACTCGAACATGCACACCTTTTCTACGGAAGGTCGAGAACTGCCGATCCGCCGCGACTTATCGGGTGATCCGCCCCCTCTCCACCATCCATGATCCGCAGAACCGCGTCACCAAGCCCGATCATCTCCTGCTCTCCGGTCTGCATATCCCGCAGCGTGATCATGCCTGCAGCGACTTCCTGCGCGCCGACGATCACCGCGTAATCAGCACCGATCGCATCGGCATGTTTCAGTTGTTGCCCGAATTTCCTGCCGCTGATGTCGATCGTAGTGCACACGCCCGCGTCATCCCGCAGCCTGCTTGCAACCCGGATCGCATCCTCTACCACATCCGGCAGATACACAACCGCTACCCGCGGCTCATGCGGCGGCTCGATTCCACATACCTCGAGCACCCGGTCAAAGCCAATTCCAAAGCCGCATGATGGTGTCTCGCTGCCGCCGAAGAGTTGTGCAAGCCGGTACGTGCCGCCGCCGCAGATCTGGTTCTGTGCGCCGAGCCCTGCTGCGTACATCTCAAAGACCATGCCGGTGTAGTAGTCAAGCCCTCTCACGATCCCGAAATCGACCTCGTAACGGGCGCCGTAATGATCCAGCACAGAGAGCGTCGCCTGAAGCTCTTCAAGCGGTTGCGCATCATCGATGATCGATCTGGCTTCATCGATATCCGCATCGAGAAGTGCTGGCAGACGCTCCCGCAGATCCGGATGATCCGAAAGCAGTATCCGAAGACCATCGATGTCCTTCTTGTCCATCAGCCGCATCGCCTCTGCCTGCACCTGCGCGTCCAGATCTTGAATCAGCCCACGAACGACGCCAAGATGCCCGATGCGGAGGTCAGCCTCGATTCCGATATCCGAAACCATGGCGGCTGCAAGCGCGATCGCCTCTGCTTCGGCTTGTGCGCTATCGCTGCCGATAAGCTCGGTGCCAAACTGCCAGAACTCCCTGAATCTTCCTTTCTGCGGGCGTTCGTACCTGAAACAGTTCTCGAAGTAGTAGAGCCGGATCGGCTTTGGTGATACCGACATCTCGTTTACGTACATGCGAAGCACTGGTGCGGTCAGTTCAGGGCGGAGCGCGATATCTCTGCCGCCTTTATCTTTGAATGTGTATAATTCATCGACGATCGCTTCGCCTGACTTGATCGTGAAGAGTTCGGTGTGCTCGAATGTGGGGGTCTTCACTTCTCCATAGCCCCAGTGCTCTGCGATCGATCTCATGCGGTTCTCGATGTATCTGCGCTTCTCTGTTTCCGCGGGGGTGAAGTCGCGGGTGCCTCGTGGTCGGTTTAGTTTCATGTGTGTGGGGTCCTCGGGTTTGAGTCTTCGTCATGACAAATTGCGGGATTGGCTACAATATATCGCCCTAACGTTTCGACTGTCATGAAGTTACCTCCTGATCAGATCGAATCGGGGTTGATGTTTTTGTGAAGTTTTCCGAAAGGAAATTTAGACGGAATTGTATAGCCCGCATTATATGAAGTTGCGTCCAAGTGCATTAGTTAACAGCCTCTCTATTATTATTCGTCGAATTATCGAACAATGTCGTCTGAGTAGGTGTTCTCTCCCCCGTGCCTCTTGCTGATCCCTTTTGAGTGTTGGCAAAGACACTTGGAGCAAGCCCTGCATGACGCGCCCAGTTCATCATGATTTTGGCGTTTACCTCGGCAGTACTATCCTTCCAATCAACATCTAATCTTTTTCGGAGTTCATTACCGATTTCAGAGAGATTTAACCCGATATCTTTATGTGTTTCGAGTATTTCAACGAAAATCTTAAAAGCGGGTATTCTTAAGGCACCTTCTGCAAATAAAAATGAACGCTTATCTGGATGTGACACAAATTCAAATGTTTTTGGCATAATTCTGATATAACCGGCTTTGCGTTCAACGAATTCAAGATCTTCAAGCATCGAGAGAGCTTTGCTAAGCGTACTCCACTTAATATCGCCCCAGTCTACTCGTCCATCTTTCTGTAGAGAGTCAACCCATACGTCATCGGTTAAGCCCACCATTCACTCCTGAAACGGCGTCGGTTGGCATGGGGATCGAGTGCATGACTCGAATAAACATCAATAAAAGTTTCGAGCGATGTTTCGATTCCACAGTAGCGCA
>JAUVWP010000135.1 GCA_030604085.1 Methanosarcinales archaeon
ATTTCTTGCGCCATTCCTCGAATTTGGCAGTATCCCCGTCATCGGCGGATACGGTCGCTCTGTAGTGCAGGGAAGTAACATCGATCAGATCGAGGTAATTTGCGGTGCCGGATGGTGCGCCATCTCCTTGCAATTCCTTCGGTTTGTCGGAATCCGAGTCCACGCAGCCGCTCCATGCTATTGCGAGTGCAAGAGCGAACACGACTGCGATTATTCTTACATGTTTCATGTCATATCTCCTGTGTTTTATGTTCGATTTGAGTAGGTTTAACTTGTTCTTTCCGCACTATAATAACTCTGCTTCTTTTTTTGGGGTTCGTTTTGTTGTCGCCTGAAGCGATGCATCGTGTCGCGCTAAAGGGGATTTGTAAGGAATTTTCTTAAACTATTCGCTAACTCTGCGAAGCTAAAAATTTCTAATCTTTGATCTTTATATAAAAAACATCAGGACCATTTTTCATCTTGATATTTTTTAATTCAAATAAATTTGAATGCGCCTTAACAAGTAGGGATAATTGTTTGTATCCATAAGACTTTGGATCAAAACTCGGATCTAATTGGAGTAAACAATTTCCCATCGCACTCAAATGTGCCCAACTATCCTCCCCTAAAGCCATTTCAAAAGCTTCTTTGAGTAATGGAATCGGATCCGATATTTTCGCTTTTTCATCGGTTGTTAATGAACTCTTTAATTCCGTTTCATTTCCCATGATGGATTCTCTAGGTGTTAGATTCTCAGTATAAATGAATATGTTGCATGCATTTACGAATGCCTTCGGTGTTGTGCTTTTACCAATCCCCATCACAAGAATACCACTTTCACGGATTCTAGTTGCAAGTCTTGTATAATCACTGTCACTGGAAACGATACAAAAACCTTCTACTGAACCGTCATGAAGGATATCCATTGCATCAATAATCATAGCGCTATCGGTGGAGTTCTTGCCAACAGTATAACGGAACTGTTGGATTGGTTGAATTGCAAGATTATTTAAAGTCTCTTTCCACCCATTCATATTAGGGGTAGTCCAGTCGCCATAAATACGTCTTATCGTAATTGGTCCGTGTTTACCCGTTTCAGCTAAGATTTTTTCAATTAAAGTCGGTTGTGCATTATCACCATCTATCAGTAAAGCAATTTTTATCTTATTGATATCATTAAACTGGTCGATCATACCTGGAGCACACTCCTATTACCGTTCAATAAATTTAAAAACATTCTTGCAATAACTTTGAGGAGTGACAACCCTCGTCCCCGGTCTGTGAATACACTCATGAGTATTATACTCAAGAGTGTACTATACGGCTCGCGGCGAGCCCATAAGGCACGGCAGTTCCCACACATTGTCATAACGCGCTTGTCCCCAGTCCGAATGCATCCGCCAGTTCCGCGCCCGCTTCCCCGATCCCGAGCAGACGATTCTTGACCGTCGAGATCGACATGTATTTCTCAGTCCTTGTGCCGTCGTCCGATTCGATCTTTATCACGAATTCGTCCTTTGCCGCCCCGTGTGCGATACATTCGTTTGCGAATCTGCCGTATTCCGAGAGTATGACCTTCAGCGCATCAGAGACGAGCGGTTTTCTGATCACATTCATGCTATTAAACGTCAGTCTCACAAGCGTCGCAACCTCGCGTCTTCTGGTATCCTTCACATAACCGGTCACCGCGTGCATGAGGTCTATGACCCCCTCGCTATCGATCTCTTTTGAGACCAATTCGTCTCTTGTCAGATTGACCGGCTCTGCACCTTCATATACTATCGAATAATCATCGGTGGCAGTTTTCATCTCGATACGGACTATTTTTGCGCCCCTCTTATCCTTAAATTCTGCGGTTATCTGGTTATTTATGTATTTAACGTCATCCAAACGGTGATTCGACATGTCTATCATCTTCACCGCTTCTTCACTGTGGAATATCCCTGCCTTTTTCGGTACCGGAATTGCGAACGAACCTACCAGCTGTTTCACAGTGACCGCATCCTTAAACCGCAGTTCATAAGCGAATGATAGCTCGCCCAGATCTGCTTTGAACTCGCCGTGGAGCCTCCTTTTCCCCTCCGATTCGAGCGAATATGCAAATCTGGCGCCATATACTCCGAATTCGAGAAACGGACTGGCTATCTTGCAGATACGCTCCGCGTTGAGGTCGATCTTCTCAGCCAGATCAGTTAGTGACGTATCAGACTCAGAATCGATCTTTGCCTTCTGCTGATCCACGCATGATGCACACACGTCTATGATCGCATTCTTGCAGACCTGCATCTCATCGATGCCGCCATCCCTGACGATCTCGTTCATCTGCCTCGTCACCTCGCTTTCGAATGTTCTCAGCCCGGCGATTTTCCTATCCTTCGCATGGTGGCTCTCTTCCACTTCGTTATTAGCCGAGATTATCTCGTTTTCAAGCGGAACTACCGCCGCGGTCACGTCCAGTAGCGCCTCCAGATCGTGAATGAAATCACGGTCGGTGGGGATTTTTACAGAGTCCTGATATAGATATTTCATCATAACACCATTCGTGAAATCCCGTACCTGTCGTCGTACACCCGTTCTGCAGCGATGCCCGATATCTCGAATATGATAGCTTCGGTGGTGAGGTATGCATCGACGCTATCACGCAGACAGCCGACAGTCACGTCGTTTCCCTTACCAAGCGCTGCATGGAGGTGGATGCTCGGGTCCCCGTCCTTCCAGAGGATGTTTCCGATGCCGAGTATCTCGCAAGCACCCGTGATCGAGCGCCACATCGGATCCGGCGGGACAGTGTCCTCCTTCGGTCCGGTCACGACCTGCATATTCTTAACAGCCCCGATCAGCATGAAGAATGCATATCTGATCTCTTCTGATCTTGCAAGTTTGACGAATTCGGCGAGCAGATCCTCATCATGATCGATGCGTGCGATGAACACCCTGCCAATCGAGCCCGCCTTGTAGTCCATCTCACCCTCATCCGGTCACTGGCAGGTGCTTCTTTATGCCATCGATCAACTCTCTGTGACCGAATGGCTTGGTGATGTATTCATCGACCCCGACAACATGCAGACCGATCATCTTATCGATGGACTGCGCCTTTGCTGTGAGCATCACCACTGGAATATTCTTCGTTTCCTCGTTTTTACGGATTGATTCATACACTCCCCACCCATCGATATCTTCCATCATAATATCCAGCAGGATCAGATCGGGTTTTGTATCTTTAAGCATTTCCAACGCATCTCTGCCGCTGTAGGCTGGCAGCACCTCATAACCCTCATTTTCAAGCACCAGTGTGATCAGGTCTACCGTATCCGGTTCATCGTCCACAGCCATAATCCTTACACTCATGTAATAGATACGTTTTGTAACAGATACATAATAAAGTAACCCTCCATCTAAGGATAGAAACGTTTATGTGACATCGCCAGAGAGTGTAACATCGATGGCTAAAAAGAAAGCAAGCGGCAGCGGACTTATGTCTTCTGCGGGTCTGATGAGATATTACGAGGCAGACGAGACCGCGATACGCATCAATCCAAAGACAGTGGTCGTAATCGCTGTTGTCGCTGGCATATTCGCGATTGCTCTTGGGTTTCAGTACGGAACCTGGCCCGGTTAAAGGTACTTCACCATGTATGCGTCCTCGCGTACATAACCGCGCTTCCTGTAATACTCACGCACACCGATACCACTTGTAACAGCGATTTTTGAAAATCCGTGCTTGGATGCAAGATCCTCTGCAGCAGCGAGCAGTTCACGCCCGTAGCCCCTATGCTGCCA
>JAUVWP010000031.1 GCA_030604085.1 Methanosarcinales archaeon
TATGTATTTCATGCTTACCATTCAGACCTTGTTTTATTAAGAGTAACTACTCAGGTATGTTGATCGATCCGGTGATTGCGATATGGTGTTTTCTGTCAATAAAAATAACCGCAGAGGGCGCAGAGGGGCGCGGAGGGGAAAATCTCTGCGTTCTTTGCGGTTAAATTCTCTGGTTAAATTCCCTGTTTGGTTCCGGTAGGTCGCGGGTAAGGTAGTACCGGTATAACGAAGTCGGCGCAAAGTTTTATCTATTGAACCGGTATAACCGAACTCATGTGTGAACTAAAGGTGCTAAAACCGGACGGAACAGTTCTTGCAGAGGATGTCGTGCACATCGCCGTAAATGGCGATGTAATCGAACTACGCAGCATCCTCGGTGATGTGACAACCGTGCACGGGCGGATCAGCGAAATAGATATAACCAATGAAAAAGCGACTATACAGGGATAACTATGTCTATAAAAGTCGTGGTAAATGGCTATGGAACGATCGGAAAACGTGTAGCAGATGCTGCCGCGATCCAGTCGGATATGGAAGTTGTGGGTGTGGCAAAGACGCGCCCGAACTTCGAGGCTCGGATGGCACTTGAGAAGGGATATCCGCTGTACGTGCTTGCTGGCAGGGAACCCGACTTTGAGGCTGTCGGAATGGAAGTGAGCGGCACGGTTGAGGATATGCTCGAGATAGGGGACGTTGTTGTGGACTGCACGCCTAACAAGATTGCTGCACCTAACAAGGCACTCTACGATGCCGCCGGCATAAAAGCGATGTGGCAGGGCGGAGAGGATCACGAACTTGCTGGAATCTCGTTTAATGCGCACTCGAACTACGACGAGGCGTTCGGATGCGATTACGCAAGAGTCGTCTCCTGCAACACAACGGGACTGTCCAGGGTACTCTCAACGCTCGATGCCGAGTTCGGTGTCGAGAAGGTGCGTGCGACGCTCTGCAGGCGATCTGCCGATCCCGGGGACATCAAGAAGGGTCCCATAAATGCGATCGTGCCCGAACTGAAGATGCCGTCCCATCACGGACCTGATGTGAAGACGGTGCTTCCCGAGATCGATATCGACACCGTTGCGATCAAGGTTCCAACGACGCTTATGCACCTGCATATCGTGAACATGGACCTGAAAGAGGCGTGCACGTCAGAGGATGTGCTCGAGGCATTGGATGAGAACTCAAGGATCCGGCTCATCGGTGAGGGGATGGCTTCGACCGCAGAGGTCATGGAACTGGCACGCGATATGAACCGCCCGCGTAGCGATATGTGGGAGAACTGCGTATGGGAGGAGTCGGTCAACGTCTCTGATTGCGAGTTGTACCTGTTCCAGGCGATCCACCAGGAATCTGACGTAATACCTGAGAACATCGACTGCATCCGGGCTATGACTGAGGTCGAGAGCGATGCGGTGCGATCGATTACGATGACAAACAAGGCGATGGGGCTCTAAACGCGGATGAAGATCGTAATTATCGGTGCAGGGGAGGTCGGATACTCAATCGCAAAAGTATTGTATGCTGATAACGATATCATCCTCGTCGATAAGAGGGAAGAATCCTGCGAAAGGGCAGATAAACTGGATGTGCAGGTCCTTCAAGGAAATGGTGCCAATATAAGCATCTTAAAGCAGGTTCTGCCATCAGACCTCGTGGTTGCTGTTACAGGCAACGATGAGATCAATGTCGTCGCCTGCATCGCTACGAAGCTGCTAACAAAGGATAAGAAGACGTGTACGACTATAGCCAGAATCTCGAATCCTGACTACATAAACAAGCCGACTGCTCACAGGGAAGAGATCGGCATGGATTACATGATCTGCCCTGAACTGACGCTTGCCTCAGAGGTCGCAGGGATCATATCGGTGCCATCTGCGATCGGTATGGAAGCATTCGCTGATGGCAGGGTCAAGATGATGGAGTTCAAGGTTGGCAGGGACACGACATTCGATGGGATATCGCTTGCTGATGCGGAGATCCCTGATTGCTGCGTCATCAGCGCGCTTGTCAGGGGAAAAGACGTCCTGATCCCACATGGCAGCGATGTTATGCACGAAGGCGACCATATAATCGTTATTGGAAAGCAGGAATCCATAACCGAGATCGAGGAGATGTTTGGCGGCGGCTCGAACATGCGTAGCAAAGTGATGATCGTTGGCGCTGGCACTGTCGGGTTATACCTTGCAAGGCTGCTTGCAGAGCGCGGCGATGTCGATCTCAAGATCATCGAGGCAGACGAGGATCGGTGTTTGGAGATCGCAGGTGCGCTTTCAGGCGCACTGGTGCTGCACGGTGACGGCACCGATGAAGCGCTTCTACGGTCCGAAGGTGCGGATGCGATGAATGTGGTCATCGCAACGACCAACAGCGACGAGAAGAACCTTCTCTGCCTGCTGCTCGCAAAGCAACTCGGTGCAAAGAAGGTCATCGCCAAGGTCGATCGATCTGAGTACATGGAACTCTTTGAGATGGTCAGCATCGATGCGGCACTCTCCCCAAAACAGGCAACCATTGACGAGGTCCTGCGCGTCAGTATGGGTTCTGGTGTTGAGTCGCTCGCAACCATCGAGGGCGAAAAGGCAGAGATCATCGAGTTGATAGCAGCACCCGGATCAAAGATGACAAAGAAGACCCTCGATAGGATCAAGTTCCCGAAAGGCGCCATAGTAAGTGCGATCGTGCGTAATAACGATGTGATTGTGCCGCGAGGCACCAACCAGATTCGTGCAGGCGATAGAGCAGTCATCTTTGCATTGACTTCAGCACTACCAAAGGTGAAGAAACTATTTGAGTGATAATTTGAGTGATAATATGATAATCATGCTTAAGTACCAAAAGGAGCGTATAATATACCGGAGGATTGAATTATGAAATCCATTGTAGAAGAAGCATTATCTCGAGCGGAAATGGAGGTAGAATCGCCAATATATCTGCATGACCAATCCACCGAAGCCGATGAGGAACTCGAGAAGATTCTCTCAGAATTAAAGACCAATATCGCGGTGGTCGGATGCGGCGGCGGCGGCTCGAACACCATCCAGCGGATGATGGAGGAAGGTATCTCCGGCGCGGATCTGTCTGCTATAAATACGGACGCCCAGCATCTGTTGTATATCAATGCCAGCCGGAAGGTTTTGCTCGGGCGCAAGACCACAAGGGGGCTCGGTGCTGGCAGTATGCCGCAGATCGGGGAGGCTGCCGCTGAAGAGAGTCTGGATGAGATCCAGAGTATTGTGGAAGGCGCAGATATGGTATTTATCACATCCGGGCTTGGCGGGGGTACAGGTACAGGATCAGCACCAGTCGTTGCGAAATCCGCACAGGACGCTGGCGCACTTACAATCTCGATCGTGACGCTCCCGTTCACAGCGGAGGGCTCGATCAGGAGGAGCAATGCCGAGGCAGGGCTCAAGCGGCTCATGGAAGTATCTGACACCGTGATCGTCGTCCCGAACGACCGGCTGATGGAAGTGGTGCCGAGACTGCCGCTTCAGGTTGCGTTTAAGGTCTGCGACGAGGTTCTGATGCGTGCGGTAAAGGGCATCACCGAACTGATCACAAAACCCGGACTGGTCAACCTCGACTTCGCAGATGTGCGGACGATCATGCAGAAAGGCGGCGTAGCAATGATCGGACTTGGCGAGGCAGATGGCGAGAACAAGGCGACAGAATCTGTTAAAAAGGCGCTTCGAAGTCCGCTTCTCGATGTGGACATATCCGGCGCAACCTCAGCACTCGTGAACGTGGTCGGCGGGTCAGATATGACCGTCGCAGAGGCGGAAGGTGTCGTTGAGGAAGTGTACCAGCGTATCGATCCGAATGCCCGCCTGATATGGGGTGCGCAGATCGATCCGTCGCTTGAGAACACGGTACGCACCATGCTCGTGGTCACTGGCGTCAAATCGCCGCAGATCTACGGAAAGGGTTCTGGCACGGCGAACGTCATCAGAAAATACGGCATCGACTTTGTCTGCTAAACATGGCGTCCATCACTTCGTTCAAACTCTCTGAGTATACAAGGATACTCAAACTCGCAAGGAAACCGACCAGGGAAGAGTTCATTATGATCGCAAAGGTCGCGGGTGCGGGAATACTGTTGATCGGGGTTATCGGATTCCTGATATATCTGGTGCTGACCGAGGTGCCGCAAGGGGTTATGTGATAACGAAGGCGCTATCGAATTAGTGGAACTCACTATCTTTTTGGATAGTGCCTCTCGTAAACTCTGTAGCCGGGGCGGGGGAGCGATGTCGCCATCAACCATTTTCTTAAAAAAGGTTGACGTTCATGATCCTGCAAGCGGCTGCCTGAGCGATAACACCTAATAGATAGAGATTCAATAACCCTGGTATGTCAGGATTCCTTCCGCTATTCATCGACCTTTGCGACCAGAAGGTGGTGATCATCGGCGGCGGCTCGGTTGGTGAGCGCAAGGCAGCATTGTTTGGAAGATACGCAAAGACGGTCGTCGTGAGCTTCGAGTTCACCGAAAGACTGATGGAATTAGAGGATATCGAACGGATAACCATGGATGAGAAACTTGACGATGATGAGTTTGCCGACCTGATAGATGATGCCTTCCTGGTGATACCGGCAACGGACGATCCTGCCTACAACGAGCACCTATCAGATATCGCAAGCCAGCATGGGGTGCTGGTCAACCGGATGGACGATCTCGGCGATGTGATCATCCCGTCTGTCATCGCACGCGGCGATATTGTAATCGGCATCTCCACGCTTGCCCACAGCCCTGCGTTATCACGATACATCAGGGGGCGGATCGAGGAAGTGATTACGCCTGAGTATGCGGGTATGGCGAGACTACAAAGCGAGGTGCGCGAGTACCTGAAGGGCAAGGTTCCGGATCAGGGGGACCGGCAGCAGATATTGTGGGCGATTCTGGAGGATGAAACCGTGTGGGAGTATCTGAGGACGTCTTATGAGCAGGCGTTTGGGCAGGCGATGTTGCACTGTGAGGATGTGATCTGATTGGACTTTTCTGAAATTGATCCGTTGATATGGGCTGGACTTGGACTTGTAGCCGTCTCGATCGTAGCGCTTGTGATCATCTGGAAGATCGCCAGATGGAAGGGCGAACTTGACCGGTGGAAACGAGAGGTCAATGAGTGGCGAGACAACACCCCGGGTGTCGGCGCGAATTCACAGAGTCATTCATCTCATTCGTCCGCTGGAAATCTAGATCAAGGTCAAGTAAAGAGAGCCGCGCCTGCAGGGAAGATACCTGATCGATCCGATGCGCCGGTCACACTCATACCCCAGACAGAGATGGCGCTGTTGTATGCGCTTACCGAAAGGAGAGACGAAGCGTGCACGGTGGCTGAGATAAAGGACGATACTGCTATGTTCCATCACGATCTCGGGAATCTGTTGTACCGCTCGAGACGGTTTGAGGAAGCAGAGGTGGAGTATCGAGAGGCGTTAAGACTCGAACCTGATTTTGCAAGGGCTCATGCCAATCTCGGTTTCCTGTTAAAGCGACTGAAGCGCGTCGAGGAGTCCGTGCAGGAATTCGAGATGGCGCTTGCCTCAAAAGAGCAACTCCCCGACAGTGGCGAACGGATCATGAAGATACTGCAAGAGCTGAAAGAATCCTGATCACATAAATTCCTGCAGTTTCTGCTCGATGTGGTTCTTCGGAAGTGCGCCGATGATCTGCCCTGCCATCTCGCCATTCCTGAATACCAGCATCGTCGGTATCGCGCTGATCCGGTATTTCGTGGCAGTGCCCATGTTCTCATCGATATTTAATTTGGCAAACGTTATCCTGCCTGCATATTCATTTGCAAGCTCCTCGATTACCGGTGCAACCATCTTGCAGGGTCCGCACCACTCAGCCCAGCAGTCCAGCACAACAAACGGGTGTTCGCGCACGGTTTCTGCAAGGTTATTATCGTCCAGTACCAATACTTCTCCAGATGTCATTGTTTGTAATCGCTCCATTTTCTTCTGTCGGATCGCTTCCAGTTCGTCCATAATTTAGCATTCAAACACGGTTTCATATAAATCCTCGCATAACTAACCACTGACATCGATCATCTCCCCGATCCTTGTGTGGAGTTCTTCGAGATTCCTCCCCTTCAGATCGATGACTCGTTCGATGCTTCTCATCGTGTTTCTTGCAGAGTCTTCTTCTTCGAGTCTCTTCTTTGTGTAGATCTGCATCAGCGAGGTATGCAATCGTTTATATGCGCTGGTTTGCTGGTTTAGCTGGACATACCTGTCGACCATCTCCGGATCAACGCCAGCTTTTCTTGCAGCAGCAATAAAATCACCAAGTTCTTTTGAAGAAGATGTAATATCTTCTATAACTGAAATTAAACCTTCCTTTGTGACTGGTTTGACGAGATACTCAGTTATATGCGGTGCTTTTTTCTGCGCCACATCTGCGGTCAGTTGTTTTGCCGTGAGAATAACCACAGGAATCGATTTTAACCGATCATCCTGACGTATACTGTTCAGCACCCCCCAGCCATCGAGGTCCGGCATGATGAGATCCAGTAGAATTAGATCGGGCACGTCATGTTTCAGTTTTTCAAGACAGTCGTTGCCGCCGGATGCTGTTATGACCTCATAACCCGTACCATCAAGCATCAGCAAGAGTAAATCCACAATATCTGGCTCGTCATCCACAACCATAACTTTCATGATGAAATCTCCATATTTCGCCCGTTATCTTCCGTTATATTTCATGTTATTATCGCTGGTACTTAACTCTGTTGTCTGCATTACGCTTTTATAAGCGCCAGCCGTATATGATACCAATGGTACTTGATAAACTTGGAGACTCGCTTCAGGGTGCGATCAAGAAGATCGCGGGCGGCGGACGGATCGATAAACGCGCAGTGGACGAGATGATAAAGGAGATCCAGCGTGCGCTCCTCCAGTCGGACGTCAATGTGAAGCATGTGATGGATCTATCTACGCGGATACGTGAGAGGGCGCTTGACGAGAAACCGCCTGCAGGCATGGGCGCACGTGAGCACGTGATTCGGATCGTGTACGATGAGCTCGTCCGGCTCATAGGCGAAGGCACGCCCCTTGCGCTTTCGAAGCAGACGATCATGATGGTTGGGCTTCAGGGCGGCGGCAAGACCACGACCACGGCAAAACTGGCACGGTACTTCCAGCGGAAGGGGTTGAAGCCCGCGGTGATCTGCGCGGATACCGATCGCCCTGGTGCTTATGATCAGTTAAAGATGCTGTGTGACAGTTTGAACATCGCTTTCTATGGGGAGCGCACCGATGATCCCATCGGAATCGTAGAGCGGGGGCTTGGCGAATTAAAGGCGTATGATGTGAAGATCATCGATACCGCGGGCAGGCATTCCCTCGAACATGACCTGATCGAGCAGATGGAGACGATTCATGCGATTTCCAAACCGGATCAGAAACTGCTTGTGCTGGACGCCGCGATCGGGCAGCAGGCAACGGATCAGGCACGCACATTCCATGACTCAATCGGGGTCACCGGCGTCATCATCACAAAACTCGATGGAACGGCAAAGGGCGGCGGCGCGCTGTCTGCGGTATCAGAGACCGGAGCACCGATCGCTTTTATCGGTGTCGGCGAGAACATCGAGGATCTGGAGAAGTTCGAGACCGACAGATTCATCTCGCAACTGCTCGGGATGGGCGACATCAAGACGCTGATCGAGCGTGCAGAGGAGGCGTTTACCGAGGAGATCGATGTCGAGAAGATGATGCAAGGGAGGTTCACGCTCAAGGATATGTACCAGCAACTGGAAGCGATGCACAAGATGGGTCCCTTAAAGCAGGTGATGCAGATGCTCCCGATCGGGGGCATGAAGATACCGGACGATATGTATGATGAGACCTCTGGCAAGATGGGGCGGTACAAGGTCATCATGGACTCGATGACCGAAGCGGAGATGCTCGACCCGAAGATCGTCGATGGCTCACGCGTCAAGAGGATCGCACGCGGCTCTGGCACAAGGATTGAGGATGTGCGGGAACTCCTGAAGTACCACCGGATGATGCAGAAGGCGATGAAGGGCTTGCGCGGCGGGCGGTTTAATATGCAGAAGATGATGAAGAAGCTTGGGGTGTAGTTTCATATCACCTTCCAGTACCGATTCGATCTCTTTCGGCATTTCTTGAGGTAGGTCGCTCGACCAGTACTTTTCTATCGATATCCTTAAGCCATCTTTACGATTTTCCACAGTATCGTCAAGGTAAGTTAACGATATCCAATTTTTCTGTGCTGGAAGATCACCATGAACCTGTTAAAAGTGAGTTATGAATAAAATCAGTGTAATCAGTGTAATCAGTATCCATCTGTGGCTAAAAACTTTTATTAGTCACCAATTTACACAAATGAACACAGATTAAGGGTTATCTGCTTGTCACACGTTATCAATTCGCGATTGAAAACCGTCCCTGAAAAAGATAGGTATGGTCGTTCAGACGTATATGTCGAGAACGACCTGATCGCTGCCATCATCGAATGTCGCGGCAACGACCATATAATTCCGACTGGACAACACGCCGCTTGTATGGAAG
Organism: Methanosarcinales archaeon; assembly: GCA_030604085.1. Classification (GTDB taxonomy): domain Archaea; phylum Halobacteriota; class Methanosarcinia; order Methanosarcinales; family Methanogasteraceae; genus Methanogaster_A. Next base: position 8,542 of record JAUVWP010000031.1, read on the forward strand.
GATCCGCTGTCGATAGTATATGACCAGCTCGAACCGACACCAAGTTCGTAATCAGGTAGCGGGCATGCCAACGCTCCATCTATGGTTGCGTTCAGATACCGGACAGCACCAGCATCCGGACCGCCCATAAAACTATCGGTTTGTCATCTACAACCGTAAAATAGTAGCAAATAGACACATCCTCAATCCATCATTGTGCCGATGCCCTCGTCGGTGAGCAGTTCAAGCAAGAGCGAATGCGGCTTGCTGCCATCGATGATGTGCACCTTCGATACCCCGCCACGGATCGCGCAGACCCCGCCACGGATCTTCGGGATCATCCCACCCTGAATCGTGTCGTTCTCGATCAGGTCGTCCACCTCTGATGCGGAGATATGCGATATAAGCGTATCCACATCAGACGGATCAGAAAGAACCCCTAACACGTCCGTTAGCAGAATCAGTTTCTTTGCATGAAGGGCAGCAGCGATATCCCCTGATACTGTGTCCGCATTCAGGTTCAGACTGTTTCCAGCGAGATCGACTGCAATCGGTGCGATCACAGGGATGTATCCGCGCCCTGATGTGATCGTCAGGATCTCAGGATTGATGATCTCGGTCTCACCGACCCAGCCGAGATCGATCTCATCGCTGGTTCCAGCAACGATCACCGGCGCCTTCTTTCTGGCAAGGATCAGTCTACCGTCCTTCCCTGAAAGCCCGACGCCCTTGCCTCCGTACCTGCCGATGAGCGAGACGATTCTCGTGTTCACGTTCCCGACAAGCACCATGCGCGTGATTTCAAGGGTCTCGTCATCGGTTATGCGTAAGCCGCCTGCGAATTCGGGTATCTTGCCGAGGCGCTCCATCTTCTCTGATATCTCAGGACCGCCGCCGTGCACGATGACCGGATGGATTCCGATGTGCTGCAGCAGGATCACGTCACGGACGATGTCATCGAGGATCGACGGCTCAACGATCGCATTGCCCCCGATCTTGATCACTATGGTCGAGTCTGCAAACTCCTGGATGTACGGCAGCGCTTCGATCAGGATATCCGCTCTGGTTGGCATCTTATCTATCCTATCCCATAATCGTCTTCGTCCTCTTTGCAAACATCAGGATTCCGACGGCAACGATCCCCATCCCGAGGTTCCGAAGCATTCCAGCATACGGAATTTCGGCAAGCGCGACTAGGATATATGCGGCATGTATCAGGCAGCCAAGCAGAACGACGTACCAGCACTGCCTCCAGTATATTAGTTTTGTCGATCGAACCGCATAGATGCACGCATAGATCCAGAACAATTCGATCACGAACCGTATTGCAAGTTCAGTGCTCGACTCCGCGATATGCATGTGTTGATATTCACCGCCATGCCATATAAGACTACATGTTGACCGAGATAATCGTCTGGTATGCGCTGATCCTCGTAATCGGCATGGCAGCATTCCCGATCGTCTCGATGGTCTGCAAAAATCTCTCTGATCGCGGATACTGCATATCAAAGATCGCAGGCATCCTGATGCTTTCGTACCTCACATGGCTACTTTCATATCCGCTATCCTTCAACAGGGGGACAGTCCTGCTCGCTCTTGCGATTCTATGTGCCTTGTCATTGCTTTGCATCATCTACGGAAAGAGCGGACTGTACGTCAGAAGAAACGTAATCATCAGGAACGAAATCGTCTTCTTCGCAGCTTTCATCGTTTTTCTGGCGATACGAGTGTACGGTCCCGAGATCACGGACTTTGGCGAGAAGTTCATGGACTTCGCATTCTTAAATGCGGTCATGCGGAGCAGCCAATTCCCGCCGTATGATCCGTGGTTCTCAGGTGGGTTGCTGGATTTCTATTATTATTTCGGATACCTGACCGTAGCTGTACCGAGCAAGATCTCCGGAATCTCCACTGCCATCACGTACAATCTCGGACTGGTCACGTTCGCAGCGCTTGCGGCAAATGCTGCCTTTGGCATCGGGTATGACCTGACAAAGAAGATCAGGTACGGCGTATGGACGATGATCTTTGTTATTTTCATCGCAAACGCACACATCGTATTTGATATGGCGACGCGTCTCCTTAATCTCCGGATAGCCAGCCACGAACACATCTTCGGGCTCTGGGCGTCCACGAGGATTATACCAGACACGATCAACGAGTTCCCATACTTCAGTTTCACTTTCGGCGATCTGCACCCGCATGTCATCTCGATTCCGTTTCAGTTGCTTGTGCTCGTGCTGATGCTAAACATTCATAGATCTGACGAAAGCGGGATGAAGATATATGGAACCGGCTGGATCCATATCCTCGCGGGAACGATCCTGTCCGCGCTTGCACTCGGCGTGCTCTTTCCGGTGAATGCGTGGGACTATCCGACATATCTGATCATCTTCGCATCAATCGTTCTGGCTCATCAGTACCACGCCGCGTCTCTTAAGACTGCGTTGGTTCCGATTGCAACCGTTGCCATTCTGAGCATTCTCCTTTTCATACCGTTTTATCTGGATTTTCAGGGAGCAGGCGCATCCGGAGCCGGGATCGGGATCGTATATCAACATACACTGCTGATCGATTTCATAGCGATATTCGCGCTTTTCCTATTTCTGATATTCTCATTCCTGTTCTTGCATTCGGATCTCGACAGGAAGTACGTGGTTGCCCTGATCCCGATAGCCGCGCTCTCCCTGATCTTCTTCCAGACGCTGATCATCACCATCCCGCTTACCCTGCTTTGCATGTATCTACTATTTCACGAGGATGAAAAAAGCGATCGCTTCGTCATGGTTCTCGTACTGGTCGGCTCGCTGCTCGCCATCTTCTGCGAGATATTCTATCTCGATGATCATTTTGGCGCGCCGAACGAGCGCATGAACACAATATTTAAGTTATATCTACAGATCTGGATTCTGTGGGGCATCGCCTCCGGATACTGCCTGTACAAGAGCATATCATTGCTGAAACGCACCAGCAGCAAGAATAAAGCGATCTGGGCTGTCGTCTTCTGCATACTCTTCGCCTCCTCCGGTATATGTTCACTCACCATCACAGCCGAGAGAATATCGCTCGATCACAATCCGCGATCGCTTGACGGGACCGAGTATCTGAATCTATCTGACAAGGGCGAGTATCTGGCGATATCGTGGATCCGCAGGGAGATTGCAGGAACGCCAGTCATTCTGGAGGCGCCGGGGGGAAATAGTTACTCCACAGATTCGAGGGTCTCTGCATTCACTGGCTTGCCGACCCTCATCGGATGGAGATGGCATGAAATTATGTGGGGGCGCGGTTGGGATGAGATAGGACCGAGGGTAAAAGACGCTGACACGATCTACAACACCCATGACGTACCTCTTGCGATCGATCTGCTTAACAGATATAATGTCAGTTACATCTATATCGGGAGTACCGAACGCGACCGGTACGATGAGAGCGGAGGTCTGGACAAGTTCGAGAACGAGGATTATTTCGAGTGCGTCTACATCGGATCGGTTAGAATCTACCAGTTGAAGGGATTTTTATAGATACGCGGCAGAAGACCCCGCTACTTGTAGCGGGGAGGAAGTCACGAAAAGATATTTCAACAAGCAGTATAAATCAAGATGCGGTGATCTTAATGGATGATGAGCGATTGATGCAACGGATGGAGACCGGCATACCCGGATACGATGAACTGCTCGGAGGCGGTTTTTTCAAGGGGTCTGTGAACGTGGTCATCGGCGGGTCTGGCACAGGCAAGACTGCTTTCGGAGGGGAGTTCATATATAACGGCGTACAGGATGGCAAGACCGGGATGATCGTCCTCACCTCAGAAGAGGCTGAATACATAAAGAGAGAATGGTACACGTCGTTTGGCTGGGATTTCTGGAAACTCGAGGAAGAGGGCAAGGTAGTCTTCGTCGATATCGCGGATCCGAGTCTGCGGCTACAGAAGACCGTGGAGATCTCACCTGATGAACTGATCAAGAGTTTTAAGAAGTTGCTTGAAAGCAAGATAAAGAATGTAAATCCAGATCTGATATTCATCGATTCGCTGGAAGCCATATTCCTGGCTATAGAATCGAGATACCGGCTGAAGAGCATGGTTGATGACGTATTCGGCGTCCTGCGAAGGGCTCCTGCCACCTGCATCATCGCAAGCGGCACCATCTATGGCGTGGATGAGTTAATCGCATACAGTTCCGATTCGATCACCAATCTTGGCATGGTGCGTGTCGGCAACAACCTCCAGCGCTCGATTCATGTGGAGAAACACCGCGGATCAGCCACCATCAATCAGGTGCGCGTGCTGCAACTATCAGATGATGGCATCTCTGTGCTCTCGCAGTCACCATATCTCGAGTTTTAGGGGCTTAACAGTCAAACACCCGCGGACGACATCCAAGTTTCGAACATCTGAAAACACAGTGGTCCGAACCGGAGCACCGGGTAGATCGACACCCCCACTCTACCCGGAAAAGTTAAAACAGCGACGACAAAGTCAGATTATGATCGAAGGGAGAAACGTTCTGGTGACTGGCGGCGCGGGTTTCATCGGCAGCCATCTCGCAGAGAAGCTCGCAAGCGAATGCACGGTAACCGTGCTTGACAATCTCAGTACAGGAAAGAAGAAGAACCTGCCAGGGAACGCGACGTTCGTAAACGGAGATCTCAGTGATTTTGATCTGCTCAAAAAGACGATTGACGATTCAGGGATCGACCTGATCTTTCATATCGGCGCGAACGCATCTGTTCCGAATTCCGTGGAGAAACCGAGATACGACTTTGACGCGAACGCTCTTGGCACGTTTAACGTCCTGACAGCGTCTCTCGATTCGGATGTCGCAAAGGTGGTGTACGCATCCACTGCCGCGGTCTATGGCGAACCAGTCTACACGCCGATCGATGAGAGCCATCCGCTCCACCCGATATCGCCGTACGGCGCATCGAAGCTTGCAGGCGAACGGTACGGGTTTGCGTTTAAGGAGACGTACGGACTTACGTTTGCAGCGATACGGATATTTAACACATACGGGACGAGGCAGCCGAGATACGTGATGTACGATTTCATACAGAAGCTGCGAGCAAATCCGAAACTGCTCGAGGTTCTCGGCACAGGCGAGCAGATCAGGGATTACTGCTACGTCTCTGACATGGCAGATGCCTTTATGCTGGTTGCAGAACGCGGCGAGGGCGTATACAATGCCGCCGGTGGAAGCCCGACATCGATTAAGCATCTCGCCGAGTTGATGGTCTCGATCATATCGCCGGAGGCAGAGATACGGTACGGCGGCAGGACCTGGGCTGGCGATGTGAACACGCTGTACGCGGATATCACGCGGATCAAGGATCTGGGATTTGAACCGAAGGTCGGGTTCGAGGAAGGTGTCAGGACGATGATCGCGTGGTTCGAGGATGCCTGATTGGGACACAACCAAAACATGCACGCGCTGATAAACGAACCTCACGAATAAACTTCGAGCAGAGGGTATTTTAGCCACCGAGGTACACCTCACAATATTACCGAACCAACAGCCATCTCTTCCAGATGCCGGACGATATTGTTTCAGGAGCGATTGATGGGTTTAACCGATGTTTTATTAGCAAGATTTAAATATCAAATGCGACCAGATATATGTTGGTGAGCTGGCTGTGAAAATTCACATCGCGTTAGTGGTGCAGGAGGGGATGAAAGACAATCTTCAGAAACTTGTCAACGATCATAAAACGTTTCTTTCGGACAATTATATCGTATCCACGAAAGGAACGGCTGAATATCTTCATGAAAAGACAGAAATTACAGTAATTGATATAGTCAATTCCGGGCAAGAAGGAGGGGACCTAAACATAGCAAACATGGTATTGGAAGGCGACATCGACGTTGCGATATTCTTACTAAATCCCATACGGTACTTTCCGCATTCTCAAGATGCATACTCATTGATGCGGATGTGCAACTTCAAGGATATCCCCCTTGCAACGAATATGAGAACGGCTGATATTGTATTGTCAAACATTTAACGCGCATTTGGCAGCCGGGTATTTTAGCCACCGGGGTACACTTCACAATCTTACCGAACCAACAGCCATCCCTTCCAGATGCCGGACGATATCGTTTTAGGAGCGATTGATGGGCTTAACCGATGTTTTATTAGCAAGATTTAAATATCAAATGCGACCAGATATACATTGGTGAGCTGGCTGTGAAAATTCACATCGCGTTAGTGGTTCAGGAGGGGATGAAAGATCATCTTCAGAAACTTGTCAACGATCATAAAACGTTTCTTTCGGACAATTATATCATATCCACGAAAGGAACGGCTGAATATCTTCATGAAAAGACAGAAGTTGTAGTAAATAAGGTAGTCAATTCCGGGCAAGAGGGAGGGGACATAAGCATAGCAAACATGTTACTGGAAGGCGGAATCGACGTTGCGATATTCTTGCTAAACCCCATACGGTACTTTCCGCATTGTCAAGATGCTTATGCATTGATGCGGGTGTGCAACTTCAAGAATATCCCTCTTGCGATGAATATGAAAACGGCTGACCTGATACTGTCAGACATTTCACGCGAAAGTTGACACTTCCCCCTTCGCTACAAGTCATCGATGCGACGCAACATGCCCGGATCCGAACACCACGCAAGTTAGCACCCCCGAGATACCAATAATCTTATCACCCCTTCCACGCAGTTACACACAGCATCTCAGATATGAGTTGCAAAGAACCTGTTAGGAGGTGTAGCTATGAACGGATATATGGGAAAGATTCTGGATGTAGATTTGAATACCGGCAGACTTGCTGACCGATCTATCGATGAAAAAACCGCACACAAGTTCCTTGGAGGTAAGGGACTCGGGCTTACGATCATTTATGACGAGCTAAAGCCCGATGTCGATCCGCTTGGTCCTGATAACATCATCGTCTTTGCGACAGGACCTGCGACAGGCACCAGTTTTCCGACCGGCGGCAGATATCATGTGATGGCGATGAAGTCCCCGCTCACAGACTCCGTTGGAAGTGCGAACTCAGGCGGCAGATGGGGTCCTCTCCTCAAAGCGGCTGGGTACGATGCGGTTGTTGTGAGGGGTGCATCGGATGCGCCGGTGTACCTCAGGATAATCGATGGCGAGGCAGAACTGGTGGATGCCCCTGGATTATGGGGGAATACCACGTTCCAGGCGACCGATGAGATTGTGGCAGAGGTCGGACATAATGCATCGGTCGCATGCATCGGACCTGCCGGCGAGAATCTGGCAGCGATCTCATGCATCGTCAATGACAACTACCGGGCAGCGGGCAGGACCGGTATGAGTGCTGTCATGGGCAGCAAGAAGTTAAAGGCGATCGCGGTATACGGCACCGGGAAGGTGACGGTTGCAAGACCCGATGAGATGAAGGAACAGGTGAAGAGTGCTCTACAGAAGCTAAAGGAGAACCCGGTCGCCGGCACTGGCGGAGGACTTCAAACTTATGGGACCGCAGTGCTCGTCAATGTCCTCAACGAACAGGACGCATATCCTGCGCGGAACTTCCAGACCGGATATTTCCCTGATGCTGATAAGCAGAGTGGCGAAACGCTTGCCGAGAAGTATCTCATCGGAAAGAGGACGTGTTGGGGCTGTCCGATCAGTTGCGGCAGGTCCACATCGGTCCCGGATGGTGCATTCAGCGTGACCCGCGGAGAGGGACCGGAATACGAGACGATATTCGCATTCGGATCGGACTGCGGGATAACAGAACTCGATGCGATCGTGAAAGCCAACCATCTCTGCAACGAACTCGGGCTCGATACCATCTCCACCGGTGCGACGATCGCATGTGCAATGGAACTCGTGGAGAACGAAAAGATCCCTGAATCGAAGCTACATGGCCTCAATCTGGCGTTTGGGAACGCGGGAGCGATGGTGGAAGCGGTATGGATGACCGCATACCGTGCAGGGATCGGTGATGACCTTGCTCGCGGATCGCTGGCTTTAGCAGAGAAATACGGGGCACCCGAACTATCGATGACCGTGAAAGGTCTTGAACTGCCTGCTTATGATCCGCGTGCCATACAGGGCATCGGTCTTAACTATGCGACCGCCAACCGCGGCGGCTGCCATGTGAGCGGCTATACGATATCGCCAGAGATCCTTGGGCTTCCTGAGAAGCTGGATCCATACACGACAGAAGGGAAAGCGCAGTGGGTCAAGACGTTTCAGGATTTCACATCGGTTGTCAACTCCTCAGTGGTCTGCCTCTTCAACACGTTCGCGCTCGGGCTGCCTGATTACACGGGAATGCTCTCATGCATCACAGGATGGGATCTTACCGATCAGGAACTGCTGATGATCGGCGAGCGGGTGACCAATCTCGAGCGGCTGATCCTTAACCGGTACGGATTTGATGAGAAGGATGACACACTCCCAGAGAGACTCACAAGCGAGCCGATGCCTGATGGACCTGCCAGCGGTCAGGTATCGCAGCTCTCCACGATGCTTCCTGAATACTACGAATTCCGCGGATGGGAGCATGGCAAGCCCGGATCAGAGAAACTGAGGGAACTTGGACTTTCGTAGGCGGCAGATATACGTCCGGACTGTATCAGGAGGGGTCAATCTTCCGTAACGACCCAGACCCCTTCCATGATCCAGTTCTCGCTTCCCCGCCTTATGATCTCCTCGGGAACCGTGCTGATCGCTGCGATTGCTTCATCTTCCGCCATCCCAAAGATCGCCCCAAGCGCGATCATCTCCGCGGGCGCCCGGAGGTCGTAGATCGACTGCGCATTGCTCGCAAGGATCATTGGCGCACCATACTTGCGTGCGAGCTTGAGGTTGTGCCTGAAATTCGTGAGTGCTCGAACCCGAGCCCTTCCACGCATCCTGATGATCGAATCGAGATTGAACTCGATCGCCACCCTGTTTTCAGATGCAAACCGCATGAGCACATGATTCAGCCGCTCGTCCGGATGCGATAGGATATCGACAGCGCGGCTCTCAAGTGCTGCACGGTTGATCTTCTCGTTTCCGCCGTGCACAGAAAGCACGCGCACCTTTGCACGATGCTTCCGGATCATCTGCATCAGGTGGTGCGGGTTCTTTGCGACGATCTCGATCCCTGAATAGACCGCAATTCCGGGATGATCTGTCAGCTCCGGTTTCTGCGGCTGGTGCGGTGTGTGATTCGTGATTGCGATTCCCGCGTAGCCGTATCCGGATGCGATCCCTGCCATCGCTTCTGGTGAGTCGCTGCATTCGGGCGCGGTGTGGATGCTAAAGTCGTAGAACTTTCTGGTTCGGATCATCATCTCTTTATATCAATCTGTCTGGTTCAAAACTTTCACGATTCTATTCACCATTTCCGCCACCTTTCACCATAATTTCCTCACATACCGGTTTCTGCTGGTATCTCGAGGGGGTCTGGTACTCCCAGTGGTACACGTTTCTGACCTTGGTTTTGTTGCTGTTCAAATCCTCATCAATGACAAAATAGTACCTGTCGGATAACGTCGAATTCGATTAGCCCCATAGTTCACATCCATAGCACCTGATATCAATACCGGAAAGTCCTGAACCAGCTCTTGAGAGTATCGTGCAGTTGAAATCTTGTTTTTCATATTCGGTTGAGTTATACCGTTGCAGCCAGTTGTTTGTGATGTTTATCAGAACGTTTCGTTGTTCCTCTGATATTTTCTCTCTGTGACGGTACTGTATGATCGTCTTTTCCGCATTAGAAATTCCGTATATCATTGCTGATGTTACATCACCTCCAACAACACACAGACTCGCATACATGCCAGGAGATGCATAGATCATCCAATCCCCGTTCACAAGTGCCTTTATCTTTGTTTTGTACTTATATTTCCTGCCTTTTTTAAGTGTAATCTGACCGGTTGGCAGATCACTCTCCACGAATACCAATGTCGCAGGAAGAACGATGCCCTTTGAAACATCCATCTTCACATCCACCGATGGGATCAAGGTATACACCATATTCACAGACATCGAGTTACCCGGACCAAGGAAAGATATATCCAGATCGGCTTTGATCGGGATATCGGCTATGACCTGATCGGTTACGTACTCTTCCTTTTCATCCGCCAGACTCTGCACAAATATAGCCAGCAGGATGGCTATAAAAATCACAACCAGTGCCAGCGATGCTTTTGTGATTTTATTCATTGCTCACCCAATTATATTCATCATAACCTCCTCACATACCGGTTTCTGCTGGTACCCGGAAGGGGTCTGGTATGCCCAGCGGTACACGTTTCTGATTTTGGTTTCGTTGGTGTGTTGATCTTCTTCGATAACGAAATAGTATCGGTCATAAAGTGTCGAATTTGAATAGCATTTCATTTCACATCCATAACATGGAATAATATGACTTCCACCTATTCTTGAACAATTAAACCATTCTCTTTCATATTCTCACACGTCACACTTTCGCAACCAATTTTTCGTAGTATTCATCAAAATATCCCGCTGTCCATCTGCTACTTTCCCTCTAAGATGGAATCGAGTGAGGGGTACAGTAGCTTTGAAAACCTTCCGAATACCTACTGATGCCCGGTCTTCGAATATACTCACATCCGCATATACACCAGGTGAAGCATAAATCATCCAATTTCCGATCTCAACTGTTTTTATCTTTGCACTATACCTATATCTCTTGCCTTTTGAAAGCGTAATCTGACCAGTTGGTAGATTATTCTCGACAAACACGATCCCTTCCGGAAGAATGATACCTTCTGAAACGTTTACTTTCACATCTACCAACGGATTCAAGGTGTATATGATATCTACGGTCCGATTTAGTATTGGTTCCTCAGGAAAATCAAGATCGGCTCTGAGCGGGATATGGGCTATTACCGGATCGGTCGCATACTCCTTCTTTTCATCCGCCAGACTCTGCACAAATATGACAAGCAAGATGGCGATAAAAATCACAACCATTGCCAGTGATGCTTTTGTGGTTCTATTCATCGTTCACCCCTTTCATCACAGCTTGTGAAACCATCAACGCATCAAGCGAGGTAATAGCTTCATCCGAATTCACATCCGCTGCAGGATCAATATTGATGCCGCATGCAGCCATTTGCA
>JAUVWP010000013.1 GCA_030604085.1 Methanosarcinales archaeon
GGTGAAGTCCGGAGCATTAATAGCAACAGCAACCTCTGTTGCGTTCGTGGTCACAGCCCATAGATCCCCCAAGATGTGCTCCATCGGCTGGATCGGTGATCCGCCTATTGATGAGAGATTGATAGTGACCGCGGTGATGCTACCGTCCGCATCGGTTACCTGAGCGCTCAGCGAAGTGATGTTTGTTCCGGGTGTTCTGGGTCTGCCGTTGTTGTAGAGTATCGTATCAGGAGTTCTGGATACGTTTGTCACCTCTGGCGGTACGTTTTCCCGGATGCTGAACGTTCCATTCCTCCTGATGTGGACGATTTCCTTGAAGGACACGTCAAGCAACCGGCTATACTCAAACTCCATCTCGCTCACATCACTCTTGTTGCCAACAGCAGTGAGGGTGAGGTATGCAAAGGTCACGTTTCCACTCAGTCCATCCACATCAAGCGCGTTTGCACGCATACATCCGGAACCGTTGTTGACATTAAACTTAAATGAGTAACGCATGTCACCCCTGATAACATCAGTCATACGAACTACTGTGGGGTCATAAGTGAAATTGATCTCGCAGACGCTCATATTCACCGCGTCAAAGACCGTGATCGGGACGGTCTCATTCCCTCCCGGTCCCACAACGACATCTTCTATGTACAGGGTTGCTGGGAGTCTCACCTCGTACGTCGCTGAGTTGTCCGTAGCCGCATTGCTGTTGTTTGACGCGTCGGTTGCAACAACGGTTACGTTGTATGTGCCTGGAGTGCTTGCAGCCGTTATCGTGCCTTCCCATGTATCGCTTCCGGCATCTGCAAGGGAAACACCATCAGCGGTCACACTTGCTATGCCTGACGCATCGGTTGCGATGACAATCACGTTGATCGACCCGTTTGGTGCAACCACTGTCGGATCGAGCACCACTGAATGTATCACCGGTGGTGTCGTGTCGTTTGCCGATATGATCGCAAATGACCCATTGTTCACCGTGTATGATATCTCGGTGTAGTTTATATCAACAAAATTTATGGATGTGATGTTTAGCGGGCTCATATCTCCGTCATCGCCCACTGCGGTGAGATCGATATATGCAAAGGTCACGTTTCCACTCAGTCCCTCCGTGTCAAGCGCGTTTGCTTGCATCCAGCCAGAACCGTTGTTGACATTAGACATAAACGAGAAACGCAAATCGCCCTGGAGGACATCGGTCACATGGACTACTGTGGGGTCATAAGTGAAATTGATCTCGCAGCCGCCCAGCATCACCGTATCGTTGATCCGGATAGGTGCTGTGACTGTGTTACCGGGTTCGACGCTGTAATCATCGATGCCGATGGTCGTTTCAGATGCAGCTACAAGCGATATCGAGATGAGCATAAGTATGCTCAAACAGGTAAGTTGTATTAATTTAGTCATGGTATCAGAAATAAAAAAAAAGAGGGAGAGGAGGTTAAGGCTCCTCTACCATGCCGCTCGTGTACTTTGCTATGTACAATGCGTCCATCAGATCCACAATGCCGTTACCCATAGGGTCTCCAGCGTTACCTATAACGTCCCCTATCAGTATACCTGGTGGATTCGAGGCTTCCGGTTCCAGACCTGCCAGATAGCGGGATATGTAATCCGCATCCTTCTTGTCAACGAGACCATCACCGGTCACATCGCCCCTCTTAAGGACGGTTAGCTCGATGCTCGCCGAATCATTGATGCCTCCATCGTCATCGGTTGCAGTGATAGCCAACTCGTGGGTGAAGTTCGGGGCATTAAGAGCACCAGCAACCTCTGTTGCGTTCGTGGTCACTTCCCATAGATCCCCTGCGACGTACTCCATCGGCTGGACAGGCGATCCGCCTATCGATGAGAGATTGATGGTGATCGCGGTGATGCTACCGTCCGTATCGGTCACATGAGCGCTCAGCGAAATGATATCTATTCCGGGTGTTCTGGGTCTGCCGTTGTCGTAGAGTATCGTATCAGGAGTTGCGGATACGTTTGTCACATCTGGCAGTACGTTTGGCAGGATGCTAAACGTTCCATTATCCCTTATGTGGGTGATCTCACCGAAGGATGTGTCAAGCAACCGGCTATCCTCAAACTCCATCTCGCTCACATCACTCTTGTTGCCTACGGCAGCGAGGGTGACGTATGCAAAGGTCACGTTCCCACTCTGCCCCTCCATATCAAGCGCGTTTGCACGCATCCATCCGGAACCGTTGTTGATGTTGTACTCAAACGAGAAGTTCAGGTCGCCCCGTGCGACATCGGTCACATAAACGATTGTCGGATCATAAATGAAATTGATCTCGCAGCCGCTCATATCCACCACGTCGAAAACCATGATCGGGACGGTCTTATTCTCCCCTCGTCTTATGGCAACATCTTCTATTGATATGATTACCGGAGGCACTGGTTCTGGTACCGTATACGTCGCTGAGTCGTCTGTGACATTGTTGGAGTTTGTCGAATTGTCGGTTGCAACAACGGTTACGTTGTATGTTCCTGGTGTGTCTGAAGCTGTTATTGTGCCTTCGTAAGTGTCGTTAGCAACGAGCGCGAGTGCAACGCCTTCAGCAGTCACACTGGCTATGCCTGAGTCATCGGTCACGTTGACGGTCACGTTGATCGACCCGTTCGGTTCAACCTCTGTCGGATCAAGCGCCACTGAGTGAATCGTCGGTGGTGTCGTGTCTCCTGGCTCTGGTACCGTATACGTCGCTGAGTCGTCTGTGACGTTGTTGGAGTTTGTCGAATTGTCGGTTGCAACAACGGTTACGTTGTACGTGCCTGAAGCGTTTGCAGCCGTTATCGTGCCAGTCCATGTGTCGTTTCCGGCATCTGCAAGTGAGACGCCTTCAGCAGTCACACTGGCTATGCCCGAGTCATCAGTCACGTTGACAGTCACGTTGATCGACCCGTTCGGTTCAACCTCTGTCGGATCAAGCAGCACTGAGTGAATCGTCGGCGGTGTCGTGTCTCCTGGCTCTGGTACCGTATACGTCGCTGAGTCGTCCGTAGCGTTATTGCCGTTTGACGACGCGTCGGTTGCAACAACGGTTACATTGTATGTGCCCGGAGTGCCTGCAGCCGTTATCGTGCCAACGTAAGTGTCATTAGCAACGAGCGCGAGTGCAACGCCTTCAGCAGTCACAGTGTCTATGCCTGACTCATCGGTCACGTTGACGGTCACATTGATCGACCCGTTCGGTTCAGATACTGTCGGATCAAGCACCACTGAGGTTATCTCTGGCGGTGTTGTGTCTCCTGGCTCTGCGAGACTGATGTTGTACACGAATCCGCCAGTATCCAACTCATTCTGGGTAACTACGTGTTCTGTGACACTCGACTGGCTTTCAGCCGGACTTGCGGCGTTGAACTGCAACGTATCATTAACGCTTACGTTATCGCTGTCCAGCACCATCTGGTAATCGTTCGAGCTTTCGTTCGTCTCGGCTACCCATGTACCACTTGTATCCAGGTTTGTTATGTTGACCGTGGGATCGTTGCATTCGCTACCGTTTTCATAGAAAACGACTCCACTGATCACAAACGAAGCTGTCGGTGCAGCATAAGCTGCAGATATTGTTCCAATCATTACCACGATTGCAATGATTGCGCATCTCAAATACGATCTATTTGGGTTCATTCTTTCCATTTATTCTTGAGTTTTATTCTTGAATAGTTCTTACCGAATACAGAACTACAGGAGGAGGACCCTCCCCTATACCGTTTCACCATAAACGTATCGTTGATACGATGGATCCATCTATTTTTCCGGAATTTTTTACCGCTTTATCACACACCTCCCCTAGCAGGTCTACTTTCGGTGTTGTGCCACTTTTATTACCCTACTGAGTGTAATGGATTTTTATACCCCTGTATGTCGCCTGCCGATGTGGCATATATGGCTAACATATTCGCCCCGACACTTAGTCTCTCTTCATTTTTGATGCCAGAAGCGATGCAACAACCAATCCCACGATCGAACAGAATACCCCAAAACCGGGAATCGTATTCTTCGTTGACGGACGCTCCGGATGTGTATCGGTTGTGGGTGCGGTTGAAGATACGGAATCGGCAGGTTTTTCAGTTGCAGTCGTTGTAACCCCTGTCGATTTCTCCACAATGCATGTTCCACTGTTGACAACAACAGCACCGATCGGGTGAGTGGCTGAATCGTATAAGCTCGCCTCTAACGTTAGGTCGCACGTCCCTGGTCCGAGTGCTTCAAAGTTGATCGATGTCAGCACTCCGGATTCGGTCGCACCGCCGACGACCCCTGGATCGCCCCTTCTGGTCTCGCCATATTCGCTCTTTCCAACTGCGTTGTTGATGCCGTTTAGTATCTCAACGGTCTCCGCGCCACCACTACTGAGAAACGTCCCTCCACTCTGATCATTCGCTTTCAGCATCGCAGTGTCAAAATGAAGCGTGCATTCCGCGCGATAAACCTCATTGCCAGCAGGATCCACAACAATGTCCAATGTGAACGTATCACCCTGCGATACGGTCATCGTCTGGGGCGATATGCTCACAGCGCTTTCTGTTGCCACCCCGGTCTGGCAGATGCAGGTTAGCAGCAGAACTGCTAATGCAAACAGTTCTGTGCGTTTTCCCATCATCTGGTTCACATACATAGCACACCCAAACTTCACTATAATGTATTACTACGCGTTACTCGGATTGTATTAAAGATTTCGACATTACATGAGGATATTTTTATTATTTTCGTTAACACTCCATCCCCAAAAATTCATATACCAATCATAGTTTATTTCAGTAGGCAGTACATAAAAATCTGGTAAAAATCACGAATGTAGACGAATATAACGAATTGCACGAATCTGTTACCAAGGAATTTACCAATTCCACTGAAAAATTAGGATTATGCTGCGTGAGTAAAATTTATGTCCTTGTTTGGTGGCAGCATCGGTTTTCGGTCTGTTGCTAAAAATGGCAGTTTATGCCGGCGCTGAGTATGGTTCATGATCGGATGTATCTCCCTCTTCGCATAAGCGATATACTTTCGCAGCAACATAATACCCAAAACATGTTTCGAATTCAGTCGCCGGATGGTGGGGGTGTACTTTTATAAAACAAAAAAACCTTTTAATAACATGTAAAGTAAACTACACATAGTGAGGAGGTTTCCATCGGAAGTATTCCATAAGTTTTATAGCCAAGAAGATAGAAAATCGGGTTGAGCAAAAATGAAAGCAATTGACTTCTTTTGTGGCGCCGGAGGGATGACTTATGGCATATCTCAATCAGGCATCAATGTATTAGCCGGAATAGATAACGATCCGAATTGTAGAGAGACCTACGAAATTAATAATCCGAACTCCGAATTCATCGAGACTGACATCCATGAGTTATCCGAAGAAGAACTTGCCAGAGTAACCGGAATTGAAAAAGACGATGATTCATTGTTGTTTATCGGATGCAGTCCGTGTCAATTTTGGACAAAAATCAATACATGCAAAAACAAAAGTCTCGAAAGTAAAAATCTTTTGGGCGAATTTCAGCGGTTTGTTTCATGGTTCAGACCAGGTTACATTGTAATCGAAAATGTCCCGGGTCTGTTAAATAACAAAAAAGAAAAAGTTCTTGATGACTTTCTCAACTTTTTGGATAGCGAATTCTATGTTTACGATCATGGAATCATCAATGCGAATTATTACGGGGTTCCCCAAAGCAGAAAACGATATCTGTTAATAGCCACCAGAGTTTCGGACAATATCCAAATTCCCGAGGAAAAATATGACAAGAATCTTACCGTAAGGAATTCTATCGGAGTACATAACGGATTTGGTGCTATTGCGGATGGCCACAAAGACAAGACAGGATTCATGCACACAACGGCGCTCCTTTTGGAGAAAAATAAAAAGCGGATTAGAAAGACGCCCAATGATGGAGGGACTCGTTTAAGCTGGAAAGACGATCCCGAACTACAAATAGATGCATATCG
Organism: Methanosarcinales archaeon; assembly: GCA_030604085.1. Taxonomy (GTDB): domain Archaea; phylum Halobacteriota; class Methanosarcinia; order Methanosarcinales; family Methanogasteraceae; genus Methanogaster_A. Next base: position 5,948 of record JAUVWP010000013.1, read on the forward strand.
TGGCAAAGATACTATTTTTAAAGATGTTTACGGACGCATGTTCTGGGACAAACCCGCACCCACCATCACTACCCGGTTCAATAGTTTATCCAACGGTAGATTCGGACACCCCGAAGAGCCACGAGCAATATCCCTAAGAGAAGGAGCGACATTGCAGACTTTCTCTAAAGCATACATTTTCAGAGGGGCACGCGAGGCTTCAATCGCCAAACTGATCGGGAACGCCGTTCCGCCGGAATTGGCCAGAAGAATCGGAAGTTCAATACGAAAGAATTACGAAACCGTAAAGGTTCGGAACTGAATAAGGAGGGTGATAATGGCTAAATTCAAAGCGCGTGCTCGGACTCTGGAAATGCTGGGAAGACAGCAGATTGCGGGAATTCCCACAGCAATCAGCGAACTCTTCAAAAACGCGCATGATGCCTATGCTGACAATGTGGAAGCGGATTATTACAGGTCTGACGGACTGTTCGTGTTAAAGGACGACGGTTTGGGTATGACCAAACAGGACTTCGACGAACGATGGTTGACACTGGGCACTGAGAGTAAGCTTGACACTGGTAAAGGTCTGTCGCCCCCTCAGAAGGACCCGGATAAGCCCGACCGCCCGATATTGGGGGAGAAGGGGATAGGCAGACTGGCTATCGCGTCTATTGGTTCCCAAGTCTTGATTCTCACCAGAGCCAAAAGACAAGATGGGTTGCACGATATAGTTGCCGCTTTTATTAACTGGGGTCTTTTCGAACTACCCGGATTGGATTTGGACCAGGTTGCAGTGCCTCTTCGCACGTTCTCAGGGGGCAATCTTCCAGGAAGGGATAATATCCGGGAAATGGTGGAAGAAGTAATCTCTAACGTCGGGACGTTGGAAGAAACCGGGGAAATATCTCCCGAAGATGCGGATAAGCTGATAAAACAGTTGAATAACTTTGTTTTGGATCCACAGAAAATTGACGAATATCTGGGCGAGCCGAGTTTGGCAGGGGATGGGCATGGGACACATTTTTACATACTGCCAGCGGATGACCTGCTTCAATTGGCAATCGATGGAGACAAAAACAACGATAAAACTCCCCCTTTGACAAAGATGTTGATAGGTTTTACCAACACCATGACACCTGATGCGCCCACTCCCAAAATAAAAGCAAGCTTCATAGATCACAAAACCGATGACTTCTACGAAGATTTGATAGGTAACACGGTATTTTTTACCCCGGAAGAATTCGGAATGGCAGATCACCATTTCCGAGGCGCGTTTGACAAATACGGTCAGTTTAGGGGAACTGTTACCGTGTACGGGGAAGAAACAAGCGAGCATGTGATACCATGGAGTGGGGCGAGGGGCAAAAAAACATTATGCGGTCCTTTCAAGATAAATGTGGCTTATATACAGGGATGGGCAGGACAAACAAAACTACCTCCCGAAGAGCATGCATTGATTTTAAACAAAACGAACAAAATAGGCGGGCTTTATATTTATAAAGACGGCATCAGAATTTTGCCCTATGGTGATTCCGATTACGATTTTCTGGACATAGAAAAAAGAAGGACGAAAAGTGCGTCATATTATTTCTTTTCACATCGTCGAATGTTCGGCGTTATGGAAATTTCCCGAGCGAATAACCCCAAACTGATAGAGAAGGCAGGACGCGAAGGTTTCATAGAGAACAAAGCATACCGCCAATTCAAGGAGATCTCGGAAAATTTTTTCGTGCAGTTGGCTGCTGACTTCTTCCGGAATCCAGTCAAAGGAGGCGGTCCCAAATCGGAATTCTGGTTTGATCGTAGGAGCGAATTCGAAAGATTACACAAAGCAATGGAAAAAGAAGAAAAAAGGGCAAAAGTCAGAAAGAAAAAATTGATAGATGACATGGAGCATTTTTTCAAACAAGTCGAAGGAGAGGATCCGAATAGAGCGGTTCGAGACCTTTTACAAGACGCAGAACGTGATTTCAAAGTCGCCTCGGAGATCAGAGATCCTGACGAATCCGCACAAGCGTTTCTCGATGCCGAATCCGCAGCAAGAAAAGGGCTGAATGATTTACGTAATAAGTTCAAAATACCACGTCCCAGAGGATTTGTAATGGGTAAAAATCTACAATTCGACTGGGAAGCCTACTTACAAGAAGCGGAAAGACTGGAACACGATCTTTTCACCCCGACTGCTGAAAAGATAGGTGAAATAGCTAATAAAGCCGAAATAGAATACCATTTCGAGATAGACCGTAGGCGTAGACTGGAACGAGCTTTGAATGATGTTGTGGCGGATGCCAAAAGATCTACCAACTCGGAAACCCGTGAAACTCGGGAGATTCTCAACGAAGTCAGTGAGAATGTGCTCAAACTAACTCGAGAGATTATGATTGGGATGGATGATGATGTGGCGGAAGTGATGAGTGAATTGGCGAAAATGAATGTCTCGGAGATGGACGACTCCGCGTTGGTTTCGGAAAGGGCAAAACTCGAATCGAAGATAATATCGGAAGCGGAGAGAACTAAGGAGATTCTTGAAAGCATTCGGGTTCAAATAGAGAACATAACATGGATCAGAGACGAAACCGGAGAAATCATAACTGAAACAGACATTACAGACGCTATGGGTGAAGAACTGCTCGCTCTGCGGGAAAGAGCGGATTCGGACCTCGAACTCAGTCAGTTGGGTATGGCGATAGGAGTCATACACCACGAGTTCAGCGGAACGGTCAAATCCATTCGGGAAACCATCAGAAGACTAAAAGCTTGGGCTGATGTTAATGAAGACCTTGATCCTATTTATCAGAACATACGGGCAAACTTCGAGCATTTGGACGGGTATTTAACCCTATTCACTCCATTGAACCGGAGATTATATAGAAAAGAGATAGAAATAAAAGGAATCACAATAAAACAATTCCTTGAAGATATATTTGCGGAACGTATGAGAAGACATAGTGTCGATCTTGGATCGACGCAGGCGTTTAACGATAAAACCATAGTCGGATACCCCTCTACGTATTATCCGGTATTCGTTAACATCATCGACAACGCAATTTTCTGGCTTAAGGACAGACCGTTACCGAGACGAATAGTCCTTGACGCAGATGATGCGGGGTTTTCAATTTCTAACAACGGACCGGAAATTTTGATGAGGGATCGCGAAATTATTTTCGACCGCGGTTTCACGAGAAAGCCAAACGGAAGAGGATTAGGGCTGCATATTTCGAGAGAAGTTTTATCGAAGGTTGGGTATCAGATATATGTAGCGGAACCACGAATAGGGCAGGGAGTCACGTTCCGCATTGAACCGATCCGAAAAGACGGTGGAGAATCGGAGGAAGAGTAATGGAAAGAGAGAACTCAAAAACTTTCACTGAATTATCACGAGAAGTAGCGGAGAAGTTCCTCCATACGATAGTTTTTGTCGATGATCAGGCGGGATTCGAAAAAAAAGAGCGACCAACGAAACTCGAAAAACCAGGACGTGGGAGTGGGAAAGAAAAAGATACTACTCAAGAACGTAGCAACGAGCAAAATACTCACAAATTGGACGCCAAGAAAGTAATAGATGTGTTCGCATACAAAGGAATGGTTTGTTCGGTATTGAAACCGGATGAGGATGAGGAGCTTTCGGGACTCGCCGTAAAAGCTGCCGAAAAAGCAGATGTTTTGATCTTGGATTGGCAAATATACGACGATGACGGCGAAAAAGCTATGGAAATTATCGGAAATATTATTGCTTCCGATTCAACGGAAGACCAACGTTTGAGACTGATAATAATTTATACTGCCGAAAATATAGTCTGGGTATCGAAGAAGATGGACGAACAGTATAGCGGCGATTTTAAAGTTACGGGCGAGGATTTCGCTTTCTCACGGGGCCACTTGCGCATTGCTATTTTCGCCAAGGAAGGTGTTGACGTACTCGAGGAATATAGGGATAGAGTTCTCTCCGTTAATCAACTATCCGAACAAGTCGGTGTTGAATTTGCAAAAATTACTGCGGGATTAATTTCGAATGTGGCACTCGAAGCGATGTCTGTTCTCAGAGATAATACCCACCTTATCATGGGAAGATTGGGACATGAAATGGATCCACCATATCTCGCACACAGGGCTTTGCTTCCTAATCCTGACGATGCAATGTACTATGCTATCGATATTATTGCTTCCGAATTCCACTCACTACTTGATACTTATGAACTGGGTGAAAAAACAAATCTAAGGGCTATTAAAGCTTGGATAGACATGAAAAATAGCGAAGAAACTTCGTTTAATATAAAGGTTGGTGGGGATCATGTTACGGTTGATCCCGAGATTTTATACGAATGGCAAAGGGTTGGGATCGAAGAATCAGATTGGTTTAAAGAAAGAATAACTGATAAACAAAGACGTAAGATTTTAAATCATGGTCATAAAACACTAACCCAAACCTTTTGCACTGGAGACGGCGACGCAAATGAACTCGATTGCAAATTTGCCATGCTTACTTCTCTAAAGAACCGTTACAGAAGGTATTCCCGCATACCAATCCTGACACTCGGTACCATTCTCAAAGAAGATTCAACCGACAACTCGGAAAATCCCTATAGTTTTTGGCTTTGCATCCAGCCAAGATGTGATAGTACACGGATTGAAAATTCAAGGAATTTTTTATTCTTGCCATTAAAGGAAGTAGATGGTGAAAAAAGCTTCGATATTGTTGTTAAGTACAAAAATAATGATTTTATTAGGCTCAAAATAAATTATGCCATCTACGAGTCCAAGTTGCTCGAATTCTCACCAAATAGTTTGGATGAGAAAGTGATAGGAGCGAAACAAGAAAGGAGTCGTTTTGTCTTTGATACAGAGGATGGGATGTGTTTCAAATGGGTTTCGGAACTCAAAATTGAGCATGCCCAAAGAATCGCTAACCGTTTCGCTGCCAAACTTTCCCGCGTAGGTTTGGACGAATCCGAATGGCTGCGTCGGTGGGCTAATCGAAGAGATTGACATATATTCTCAAATGGGGGAGTTTCCATAGCAGACATCTACTCCAAAGAAAAACGAAGCGATGTGATGTCCAAGATTCGAGGCACGGAAACAAAACCCGAAATTCTTGTCCGCAAATATTTGTTTTCAAAGGGTTTCAGATATCGGATAAATGACAAAAGATATCCCGGAAAACCGGACATTGTTCTACCGAAATACCATACGGTAATATTCATACACGGTTGTTTCTGGCACGGTCATGAGAACTGCAAAGCTGCAAAGCTTCCCGAGACACATAAGGATTTCTGGAAAAAGAAGATATCGGATAATATTGTTCGCGACCGGAAAAACATCGGAAAATTGAGGGGCGAGGGGTGGAATGTGATTATAATCTGGTTATGTGAAATAAAAAACAAGAGTGATAGAGCGAAAAGGCTGGAACGATTAATCGGTGAAATCATAAATCATAAATAATATTTTTCGGTTCGGCTGAACTCGTTGGAATGCACTCGACATACCCCCCCGGAGGGCAGTTTTTACTCGATTTTTTGTGAAAAAATCGGTGAAAAGATCGGTCACGACAACCTGACATTCCCCTGCGTCGGCTCGTAGAGTTCGCCCTGCGTCTTGAGTCGCTTGAGCATGTCCTCGACATGTTCCTTGTCAAACCCTTGCTCCTCAGCCCTTGCATAGATCTCGTCCTTCGAAGCCATGCCGCTGTGCTCTGCCGCAATATCGCGTATGATGCCGCGCAGTATCTTGAACTTATCACGCTGGCTCTTGCTGACGCCGGTGGTTATGATATCGGCATCGAACATGCCGGTCTCGGCATCGAACGCAACCTGCCGCAGGCAGCTCTCGACGACCCGGATCACACGTTTTGCATCATCGATCGTGACCTCATCGCTAAGTCGCATCCTTGCGCTCGCCTCGCATAACCGCACCAGCGCCTCAAGCTGCCTTGCTGTTACCGGTACAGGCGAATCCCGATCCTCGCCCTGCCGCCGAAGCCCGAGATAGAACTCGATCAGGCGATCCATTGCGTCACTCTCCATGATCGGATAGACCCCTTTCTTTGCATAAGCGATGTACTTCCTGAGCAGATCAGGCATGATCGCAGGCTTTATGATCGTCATCGCACCCTCGACATCCGCGTGCGTGACGCCGCTATCTGAGACATTGGTCCGGTGGGCATGAAGTTCGCCTGCGTGGTGTGCGCCAAGAATGTGGGATGCGATAGCCGAATCCCTGCCGATATCGGGTTCATCCTTGAGCACGAAGATCAGGTCGAATCTGGAGAGGAGCGCAGGCGCCATCTTGATCTGCTGCGCGATTCCTTCGTACGGATCGAACCGTCCGTATTTTGGATTCGCAGCACCGAGAAGGGCACATCTCGACTTCAGGGTCGCCATGATGCCTGCTTTCGCGATACTTACGGTCTGCTGTTCCATTGCTTCATGAATAGCGCTCCTGTCCTCCGGACGCATCTTATCCATCTCGTCGATCGCTGCGATCCCTTGATCGGCAAGCACGAGTGCGCCAGCCTCAAGCGTCCACCTGCCATCGCCGAATTCGTCGCGGACAGCAGCCGCGGTAAGCCCAGCTGCCGAACTTGAGCGACCACTCGTATATATCCCGCGGGGCGCAAGTTTCCTGATGTACCTGAGGAGTTGCGACTTGGCAATCCCGGGATCGCCGACGAGCAGAACATGCACATCCCCGCGGATCCTCGCGCCGTCAGGAAGGTTCTTTGGAACGCCGCTCATCAACTGGAGCGCAAGCGCCTCCTTCACCTCCTCGTATCCATAGATGGACGGAGCGATCGATGCAATGATTTTTTTATATATCCCCGGGTCTTTACTGAGTTTTATGATCTCTTCTTCCTCTTCCGGCGCAATCTCGATCTCTGTGAACTCCTTGTCCTTCGTCTCGATCGAGACCGAGTCGAGTATGATATCAAAGAACGTGCTCTTGCCTTCGCGCGTGATCCGCTGGTACGACCGCAGGACTCCTGCAACGATCACATGATCCCCGGGCGCTACGATCCCTGCAATATCATCCTCGATATTGATGTCAAGGGTCTGCGGCTGTTCGCCTCCACGCATGTCCTCCGGAGATTCCTGCACACGCAGTTTCTGGGCATCCACAAACTCGGATTCAGTAAGTTTTATCTTAAACGGTCCTTTTCTCCCGCATCCCTCATTTTTGCACATATACGGCTCCACAAACCGCCCGCTGGACTGTGGCACGAGCATGGTGTCTCCGCACCCGTTGCATTCGAATGCCGCGACAAGCAATCTCGGGCGCACCTCGGTCGCCATGCGCACAAGCCCCTCGATAGCGATCAGTTTCGAGATGTGGATGCTGCGCAGATCCCGTATCTGGACCTTCTGCGGGATGTTTGTGATTCGCAGATGTGCGTTTATGAACGTCTTCTTGACCGGGAGATCGAAACTCCGGAGCGCTTCCTCTGCTACATTGAGAATCCGATCCGGATGTGCCAGAAGTTCTTCTGCCAGATCAGGATCGAATTTCTCGATATTTACGAAATCAACATACAGACTTCGGCTTTCCGGGTATTCGTTCGCCAGAGCAAGGATGTCTCCGATGTAGTAACGATTAAAAAACTTTTCCCACTGGGCAGATGTGTCGGTTTTCATGTCGTATCAGGGATGGTGTCTGTCAGGTATTTAGGGTTTTGATCGGGATGCCTAAATTCGACCCCTGCCCAAGCGGAAAGTATTTATTGCATCTACCTGATAATCCGATTGTACTATACATTTCGCGTTAGGGCGAAGTGTACAAACATAATAAGAGGAGATAAATATGACCGTAACAGTAAACGAAGAAGAATGTACAGGATGCGGAAGTTGCGTGGACGAGTGCCCTGCAGAAGCAATCACCCTGAACGATGACGACATCGCTGTGATCGATCAGGACGAGTGCACCGAGTGCGGAAGCTGTGTGGAAGCCTGTCCTGCAGAAGCAATAACGATGGACGACTGAAACGGTCGCCCATCATTTTATTTTTTTTTATTGATTATTATGGAAACGATAACAGTCGGTATACTCGGGGCAACCGGCGCTGTCGGGCAACGGTTCATCGAGGCGCTTTCGGACCACCCATGGTTTGAACTGACCGCACTTGCAGCATCCGAGCGCAGCGCTGGCAAGCCATATTCGCGCGCTGCAAACTGGAGACTCTCGTCTCCGCTCCCGGACGAGATCGGGGAGCAGGTTGTGGTTTCCATGAAGCCGGAAGAAGTCGAAGCAGATCTCGTCTTCTCAGCGCTGCCAGCGGATGTTGCGCGCACCGTCGAGCCAGCGTTTGCACGCGCCGGCGCCATGGTTGCGAGCAATGCGTCGGCATTTCGGCAGGAGCCGGATATGCCGCTCTTAATCCCTGAAGTAAATTCCGATCATCTCGGTCTGCTCGATATCCAGCGAGAGGCGCGGGGCTGGGACGGTGCGATCGTGACCAACCCGAACTGTTCTGTGATTATGCTTGCGGTCACGCTAAAGCCGCTTATGCAGTTTGGGATCACTGATGTCAAGGTTGCGACGATGCAGGCGGTCTCAGGCGCGGGATACAATGGCGTGGCATCGATGGCGATTCTCGATAACATCGTCCCGTACATCGGCGACGAAGAGGAGAAGGTCGAGAACGAGGCGCAGAAACTGCTCGGAAGATTCGATGGTAGCTCTATCGTCAACGCTGAGTTCGATGTGAGTGCAAGCTGCCACCGGGTGCCGGTTCTCGATGGGCACACCGAGGCGGTATGGATAACGATGGCTGATGACCCCACACCTGCTGAAGTTCGGGACGCATTCATTAGCTTCGATCCGGGACTTGATCTCCCGACTGAGCCAGAGCGCGTGATCATCGTCCGCGACGAACCAGACCGACCGCAGCCAAGACTCGACCGGGACGCTGGGAACGGCATGAGCGTCTCTGTCGGGCGCATAAGGACTGGGATCAGGTATATCGCGATGGGGCACAACACAGTTCGGGGCGCGGCTGGCGCATCGGTGCTGAATGCTGAGTTGATGCTTAAGTCGCGGCTGTTGTGAGCGGTCGATCAAAACCTGCTCAACCGGGCGACCAATTAAATTAAATCAGATTGCCGCCCCTACACTCTATTATGAAATGGCTTGCGAGATCTATCGCTATATGCGCGATCATAAGCATACTCTCGATGGTCGCGGTTCTTCTCTACACATCCACTGAAGATACGCTGCCAAGTCTATGTGCAGTAAAGCCAGTCTACCTGCTGGCAGCGGTTCTCCTGCACATCCTCTCTTACGGCATCTGGGGGTTCCGGATATCGGTGCTCTGCCGAAGTCTTGGCGAGCGCGTGGGCATCATCAAGTCAACCGAGATCGCGACCTCAAGCTTGCTCATGATGGCGGTCACTCCATCGAGCGCGGGCGGTGAGCCGGTTATGGTCTACATGCTCACGAAGGAAGGGATAACGCCAGGAAAGTCGTCAGCGATCGTCGTTGCCGGGCGATTGTTCGATGCGATCCTGCTCCTCCTTACGCTGCCGCTCGCAGTGATCACGTTAAAGAGCGTATCGTTCGAACTCGACATCCTCCTCATAGCTGCCGCGCTTACCATGGTACTGGCGATATCCGCATTATGGATGATTATATTCAACCACGGTCGGTTCATCTCGGCTGTTACCGCGGTCTCTGAGAGGGTCTTTCGTCTTGTCGGACTCGGAAAGATACCGGATACGATCATCGGAAGGATAGAAGAGGAGATAATCGAGTTCAAGGACGGTTTTATCGCAGGCGCCCGCGGCAGGAGATCAGATATGCTTCTCGCAGCCGGTGCAACCATCCTCTTCTGGACAGTCGAGTTCATGATTATTCCGCTCATCCTCTACGGGCTCAATGTGCCGGATGCGTTCTCCCTGATCGCGGTCGCGTTTGCAGCCCAGGTGATCATCTCGATCGTCATGGTCGTGCCCCTGACACCGGGCGCGTCAGGGGTTGCAGAACTCTCATCCACCGCACTGCTGGCTACCTTCATACCGCTGCATCTCGTTGGCATCGTGGTGATCTGCTGGAGGGCGGTGACGTACTACCTGAATGTGATCGTGGGCGCGTTCGTGAGCATCAGGATCATGAAGAATATGGATTACATCACAAAGCGGTTCTCCAAGTGAGTTCATTCCCAAATGCCTTATGCGGTACTGGACTCTTCTTTCAGTCTCATCCCCGCAAGAAGTTTGCCTGCCTTCGATTCATACTCCACGATGTACGCAGACGCCCGGATGGCAAGATCCAGTCTGGTTTCGTGAGAAACGCCGCCCGTATCGCGAATCTCTTCGATCACACCGCCGTACTGGTCCGGATCGGTTACAGCAGCTACGCTCCGAAAATTCTTTATCGCCGATTTCAGTAGCGCAACGCCGCCAATATCCATGCTCTCGATCGAGCTCATCGGGATCAGGTTCACGACAACCATTGTGATCTCTCCGGTCGCGATTGCGGCGTGGACTTCCGGATGGAGCGTCTTTATCCTGCCACCAAGCATCTCAGAAAATCCTGTCAACTCAGATACGTGGCTTACAGGGATTCCATTTCGTGAGATCTCTCTTGCAGTCCCTTCTGTTGCGATTATCTCTATTCCAAGACCGGACAGATCGCTTGTGAACTTTTTCAGGCCTCTTTTGTCTGATACGCTTATCAGGGCTCTTTTCATCTCGCTTCCCCCCTATCTGAAAGCAGCGAGTTCACATCCCCCCGAAACCGGCCGAGCTTGCCAGTATTCCGGATGACATGATCCGCAGATGCAATCGCTTCAACGATGCCCCACCGCATCTCGCGCTCGTCCCGCGCCTTTAGTGATTCCATACTTGTGATGGCATCGGATCGTTTTCTGCCGGAGATACGTTTCAGGCGAATGTTAATCGGCGTATCGATTGCTATCAGCATAAAATCGTCTCCGAACTCGCATCTGAAGCGATCCACCTCGGTAAGTCCCCTGATCCCATCGATCACCACAGTATCAGCCGTTCCATAGAGTTTGCGGATCGCTGGCACGCACCGCTTTGCAATCGCATCCATCCCTTCTGCGGCTCTTAACTGGTCAGCAAGCCCGCCGATATTCACATCGCTCGGGTCAAGCCCGCATCTCTCGGCTTCTTTCCGCACGGCGTCGCCCATCACGATCACAGGGATGCCGCGCCTCTGCGCCACCCTTGACGCTTCCGACTTTCCTGATGCGGGCATGCCCACAAACGCGATGATTCGCATGTCATAAATCTCATCTGGCGCAACCCTTAACTGTTGGGATTGTGATCATAACATAATGTTGCGCCGCTGTGGCTTAGCTCGGTAAAGCGGCTGATTCGTAATCAGCAGATCGTGGGTTCGAATCCCACCGGCGGCTTTCATCAGTTAGTGGGGCACTGTATAAAAATCCGGGTGATTTCCGCCGATTTACTCGATTCGCGTCATTCGTTCATTCGTGCCATTCGTGACTGTGAGCGCAAGCGAAGCAGCGCCGAAGGCATAAAATCAGCATCAGGAGAGCACGAATGGTACCGAATGACGCGAATTGCACGAATATCATGTCAGGACAGTACCCAATTTCTGCCGCACTCCAACCCCGCCACAGCCCCACTACACATCATGAGTCGCGGTATGGTATCTCGATCTCGAGAAAGTCCCTTGCAACCTGCACATGATCGAATACCTCTTTCGCATCCTTCAGGATCGGCGATGGATCTGCGTATCTCGAACTGATGTGTGTCAGCACCAGTTCCCGCACTCCTGCCTCCTTTGCAAGGAGTGCCGCCTCCCGTGCGGTGGAGTGCAGGGTCTCACGTGCCCAACCGATGAGATCATGCGCCAGACTGCTGTCATGGATCAGCAGATCAGCGCCACGGCTTGCCTCGAGTATCTCGTCGGTTGGTCTGGTATCTCCGGTGTAGACGATACGCCGCCCCGGTCTCGGGCTGCCAAGCACATCCTCCGGATGCACGGTAGTCCCGTCCACAACAATGCTCTCGCCGTGCTGCAATCTCGAAAACAAAGGTCCCGGCGGGACTCCAAGTTCGATTGCCCGCTCCCGGTTAAACCTCCCGGTTCTCGGGTGCTCGGAGAGTGCGTATCCTATCGAGGGCACATTATGCTCGGTCCTGATAGCGAGAATATCATACTCGTCCACTTCGACCACGTCTCCCGGGAACAGTTCTATGATCTGCACCTCGAACTTAGGTCTGGTATGCCCGATGCGCGTGAGATACTCGATCTGGTCCCCGGACCGCTCTGGCGCGTATATGAACAATGGATCGGTCCGCCCCTGGAAGGACATGGTCTGGACCAGTCCTGGTATGCCAAGGATGTGATCGGCATGGAGATGGGTGATGAAGATAGACGAAAGTTTCATCATCCCGGTCTTTGCCCGCATCATCTGCTGCTGGGTTCCTTCGCCGCAATCAAAGAGCATTAGCTCGCCTTCACGGTTGACAAGGATTGCGGACGGGTTCCTGTGCGGTGTCGGAAGCGAGCCGCCGGTTCCCAGGAATGTTACACGGAGCATGTATGCCGTATTTCAGTCCATGGGTATTTAGTTGTTATTATGCGGGTCTTTCACATCCGGGCGGAGGCGGGGCGCGACTCCTGACAAGTCCCTCATCCCATCCGTTCACAGAGCCGGCACCCCGCGCCCCGCAAGCCCGACGGCACCCATGCAAGCATCTTTCTAATTTATCGGGACCCCCATCACGAGCGCCCCGGAGCCAGCTGCTGCCCGTTTCTTGTGGTAAACTATTCTTTCTCGAGATCACGATAACAGTCCGGAGAAAATCTTGGTGTGCAGATGCAATAAAAAATCAAATCAGTTTCTCCAGTATTGGTAATTCGCTGTGGAATGCCTGCAGGTATGACGACCACATCTCCAATACCAACTTCGGTGGGCGAAAGATCTCCTGCTTCTACCATGCCCTTCCCAGATGTGATAAGATATCGTTCGTTTACGCCTTTGAGGTAATGAAGTGCGGTCATTACTCCCGGCTTGACTCGTGCTCGCGCAATAGATAGAATCTCATCGTTTGACGAGTTCCATGTCTCTGAAATAAAGCATCGCTCCGGTGTAAAGAACTCATTCTCAAAATCACATTTTACGACTTCTGGTTTCATGATTAGCATCCCTTTTTAGTATTGCAATGACTTCCACCATTATGCCTTCGACACCACGCCTTGTTCCCGTTTCTTGATCCGGTAATAGTTAAGCGGATGCTTAATCCTCGTGCAGAGCCCATCAGCGCCTGCGCAGTTCCCGTACGTCTTCATCGTATCGCATCCGGGCGCGGTGTATTCGCTCCCAGAGATGTGCTCGACCTGATATCTGGTCCGTGCTTCATCAAAGTCAGGCGATCCGCCGAAGATACGGATGATCCCGTCCACGTCCATGCCGATATTCAGCAGAAACGATGTGGCAGCAAATCTCGCGGAGTGCGGGAGGTTGGCGCCTGTCTGCAGCATTCCAATCGCGTGCGCGATGCACGGTGGAAACGCATCCGGCTCGACCGCACCCTCGATCTCGAACTCGGTCTTCCGCACTCCAAGAGGCGCCTTCACACCGGCAATATACTGTGATAACGTACCGCAGATTTCAGGCGGAACGGCAAGCGGCAGATCCTGCTGTATGTGGTCGCGGATCGCCTCCTGAAGCAACCGTCTGAACTCGCGCAGTGAGAGTAGAACCGAGCCGTGATAGAGCCGCCGGTTCACGAGTTTCCATCCGGGAGCGTGCATACGGTTGGCGTACCTGACGTACTCCGCGAAATGCATCTTAAACCCCTGATCGGATGGGGTTGGGCGCATCCCGAACTCCTGCCCCATCGCTATCAAGAAATCCCGCTGTTCGGTTCCGAGAGACTCGTGCACGGCTTTCGCCTCGGCAAGAGCGTATCTGCGGATCAGATAGTCGTCATTGATGCAGGATACGATCATCCTGGCGATCGGGTATGAGAGCAGTTCAAGTTCGGACGGGATTTCGGTATTGCTCTTAATCCCACCCTCGATCGCCTGGATCACCCGGTCCATGCCACGACGGCGGGCGCGGGCGTAAACGTGCTTCTCGAGGAGATCCGGGATCGGGATTTCAAGATCCCTGACGTAAGCTGTGGCGTCTGATGTGAACGGGTAGGTGGCAAGGTGGGGATCTGGAATCATATTCTGTATGTATTGATTGGTGATTATGTGGATGTAAAATGACCTGTAACTCGATCGCCACCGTCGTCGCTGATCGGAATCTGATACCAGTGAGGGCAAGCGTCATCCGGTGTCGGTCCAGACTTCCGGTATTCCGTACCTGCTGGCACGTTTTCAAGGAATGCCAGCGGGATTTCATATCACCTCTTAAGAACCTTCTTGAAGTACTCCAGATACCTCTTTGCCATAACTTCCCTTGAATAATGCTCTTCGACGCGTCTTCTGCACTCATAAGGATCGATCTCGCTCACTTTATCGGCAACGATGATCTCCTGCACCTCATCTAACGCATCGCAGAGAAAACCTGTCACACCATCTACGATCTGGTCAGTCAAGCCCCCGCTCCGAAGCGCGATCACGGGCGTTCCGCAGCACATTGCCTCTGCGGCATGAAGACCGAATATCTCCATGAACGGGTACATCGGAAGTGAGATCACGGCTTTCGCGTTCTGGAGAAACTCTACCTTCTCTTTGTGTGACATTGTACCATAATACTGCACCTGAACGCCGTTGCATCGGGATTTTACCTCTTCGACGTATTCCCGACTGATAACGAAACGATCTTCGCCGCAGACATCCCCGCAAGCACCCGAATCCTTCATCAATTGGACAAACTCAAGACTTCCTTTCTCGCGGCATATCCTGTTGGCAAACATGTATCGCCCCCCTTTCTCGGCTTTGAATGGATACAGCTTGGTATTTATACCATGCGGAATGCATTCACACGGCATCCCAAGGTAATTTGAGACGCTCATCGCCTGAGCACGGGACGCTGCGATGAAATGTGAACTGTCGGGTATCGGCACGTCTCTATTCCATTCACACGGCGCATGGAATATATGGAAGATGTTTGCATCGGGGTGTGCCATTTCATAATCGTATATCGGATCAAATTTGGTATTATCAACGATGATATCGTAATCATCTAAATATTTTTCATAAATTTGGTATGCGTCCGTTTCCCTGGCAACCCAATCATGATGCATATCCTCTGACTCCTCTAAAGTCTCTATGACCTTTAATTTCGGGAGGTTCTCAGGAAAGACCGAACCTTTGCAACACGCGACAGCAACCTCCTCAACCTCATTGAATTTAGAGAGCGATGTTGCCAGATCGCCTACAACAAGTTCAGTTCCACCATATTTCCTGAAATCAACCGTCTTTTCCGCAGACGAAACGATAAATATATTCATTTGTCACCACTTATCCCAAACACGATGTTTTTAATACCTCTCTTGTCCAGTATGTCCTCTTTCTCCAGTGGAAATCTCACCATGATCTTTGTATACTTCCCTTTGATGATCTCAGTAGTCACGTCAACTTTAACACCGTTGATGGTTGCGCTTGGATGATCCGCAATCACCGGAAGAACGACGCCGAAATCTACGTCAATAATGTTACCTTCGTTTCTGATGCTCGCCACGACATCAGCGCCATCCCATTTCAACTCAAAGGATAATAAACTTTCGCCTACCGCGAGTCTCTTAACCGATATGTCCCAGTCACTGGTGAGGTACGGGCAGATCATAACGCTTTCCGGAGCGTGCGGCACAACCCCGAGAAGTCCGCGAACGACTGTGTGCAGATAGATCGTTGCAGACCACGCCTGGATGAAGCATCCGGCAGGGTCTTCTTCCCCGGATGGCTCAGGCGCCACATCTCCTGACAGGACCTCCTTGAAGTACAACTTGGAGAACCGCTGCATCTCAGTCATCTGGTACGTCTTCAAAAATCCCTCTTTGAAATTTCCGTGGGAAAACTCGGAATACGCAACCCATCCCGTAACAAAGGGCCAGACACCGCCTTTCTGGTAACTTTTCCCGTCATACTCGGGATCGCTCCTTGCGCGGGTCCTGACGCCCCATGATGTTGTGAACTCATCACTCTCCATCCATCTGAGGATGCTCTCCGCTTTCTCAGGTTCGATGATATCGAAAAATACCGGAATGACAGCGTTCACAGTCATATCCTTCTTCAGCGTTCCGTCTGGCTGTATCGCGTCATACAAAAACCCGTACGCTTCGTCCCAGTACCGCTCGATGATGAGCGACTTGAGTTCGTTGTAGCGCACCATACACGCCTCTGCGAGATCGTCGTCGCCGAACTCACGTGCAATCTCTGCCCCGCACCTGAATGCATGACCGAATATCGCCTGAACATCAACCCCTGACTTTCCCCGGAAGTACGAGTCCATCCATTGTGTATCGATAAGAAACCCCTCTGATCCGTGCTCGATCAAGCCGTCATGGTCACGGTCTGCCTTCATGCACCAGCCAAGCGCCCTTACCATGTTGTCGTAGAGATACCTGACAAAATTCTTGTCCCCCGACCACTTGTAATAATCATAAAGCGCGATCACAAAGAGCGGGGTTGCATCGACGCTGTAATAGTAGATCGATCCGTCCGTTCTGACCTCATGTGGAATCTCGCCCTTGTAGAATGGAATCCTCACGGCATCATCGCCATCAGTCTTTGCCTGGAACCGTGCAAGCAGCGCGAGTGAGGATTGTGATGCCTGAAAGTCTCCTATGCAATTGCTACCAAATATAGTCCATGCGATATCCCTTCCAAAGTATATGGGAAAATGCGGCAGCCCAGCCATGAATCCGAGACCGTATCCGTGCTGGTAGTGCTTCAGGAGCAGCATCCCGATACTCGAACGGACGAAAGCATCGTCGACGTCCTTAATCCCTGATTCAAAGTGCAATGCTGTCTGTAGATAGCCAGTATACGCTTCTATCGTTTCGCCTAACAGTTTCCTGGTTGAACCGATCATCTCCTCATACTCTTCGATCAATCTGTGGTAGGTCACATCACCACCAGCCAGCACAAACCTGATCTCAACTGTGTCGTCTGCATCGATCTCGATCTTGTAGCTCATGATAGAACTTCCCACACAATGATCCCTGGGACCGGGAAATCCGCCACGATCCTTGCATTCGTTGATATCGGCGACATCGCAGCACACATATGCAGGCTCACGATCCGAGCCAAAGAGCATCATCCAGTTCGGTCGCTTATGGTGGCGCACAAGGATCATTCTCCTGCGTGCATCATAAGTTCCGAGATATTTCTTCTCCTTCCACACATCACCTGTCTGTTTCAATTCCCATTCGAGATTTGTGACCGGATTTGCTATAAAATTAAATGTTGCTTTCGTATCCCCCCTGTTCTTAATCTTAAATATCCAGCAGACGCCTCTTTTGAATTTCGGGACGAAGACACACTGATCGATGGATAGTTCCCCGATCTCAAACGTTCTCTCGACATCGCCGCCGAATGCAAACTCCTTGCAAAAGTCAGGCAGCCAGTCGATCGGTACATCATCCCTGGATATGCCAAAGTTCACAGCATCCGCGATCTTAAGCGGCAGGTTCCAGATGCCGTTCCACCTACCTTCGAATCTCCCGTTTTTATGACCGATGACATAAACCCTCAGACCAGTAGTGAGAACGTCCGATTCAAATGCTTCTCTGTCACGCCATTTCATCGTTTCCATCATTGGACCCTCCCGATTCATGAGTACCGTGTAAAAGTGGTAACACTTCTATATTATCTCTTTGTAAAGTTTGACGTTGCAGGGTGCAAAGGCACAATCGGAATATTTTAGTGAAATCACTCTGATATAACGTGAGTGTGCGGTTTGAGTTCGTTCCGGAATCGGAAAGGATCGCCTATTGCGCTGCATGCGACATCGCATGGGGCATCCGCATCCTCCTCGATGATCTGGGTGAGGCGGCTCTGATGGGCGAGAGGGCGAGAAAACTGGTGGAGCGGCATTTCACGTGGGATAAGGTTGCAGACTCGACGATCGATGTGTATGATGATGTTTTGGCGAACGGCAGAAAGTATTAAAATCATTGAGTCATGATACTTTATCCCGATGAACGAAGAAAAAACCAGATATTATCTCGATAACAAAAATCGTTTTGTTATCGAAAACTATAACTGGGCTGAACCATTTTCCAGTTTTTTCCCAGGCATAGGAGGGAAATGGGGGGTTCCATTATGGAGTTATTATGTCAATAGAGTGCAGGCTATATCCAGCATGGGGGTGAGAGATAAGGATAACGCAATAATGGAATTCTTCTCCTTTAATAAAGCCTGCCAGCTGGTCGGCAATCAGGGATTCAAGACGTTTTTAAAGACCGCCGATGGTTGCTTATATGAACCTTTCAGACAGTCTGAAGATGAGAAAATATCTCAGAGAATGATAATTTCTGCAGAAGAATTAGAGTTAAGTGAAATTAATAGCGATTTAGGCATACAAATAACGCTAGATTATTTTCCACTCGTGAATCTGCCGGTTGCAGGGCTTGTAAGAAGAGTGAGTATCAGGAATCAGAGGAAGAAACGGTTGAAGATAGAGTTGATCGACGGTCTGCCACTCATATTGCCGTTTGGCATGAATCAACACTGCATAAAGTTTATCGCGAGACATATCGAAGCGATGATGCAGGTGGACACCGTCGATGGGACACCGCTTTTCAGATTGAAACAGGTCCCGCTCGATATCCCGCAGGTACAGAAGGTCGAGGGCTGCAATTTCTATTTTACGTTCTTATCCGACCGGAGTGACATTCTCAAGGATAGCTATGCAGTAGATCCCGAATCAATCTTCGGCGTATCCGGAGGGTTTGAGTATCCATGGATATTTGAGAAGAATGGCATAGAAAAAATATTAGACTCTGACCAGATATATGAGAATAAGACTCCGTGCGCCTTCACGTTGCTCTCTCTGGACATACCCGGAGATGATGAGATAGTGTTCTATTCTATTATAGGCAATACATCCTCTAAAGAGAAACTGAAGAATTTTAAAAGTTATATTGTGAAGAAGGGCATTATAGAGGAGAAAAGGGAAGAGAACAGGAGAATTATCAGAGAGATCGAGGATAACATAGCAACGGTCAGCAGTGATAAGAATTTTGACAGTTACTGTGCTCAGACATTTCTGGACAATGTTCTGAGGGGTGGGCTGCCGGTTGTATTTAAAACCCAGGGAAGTAAAAGCATATTCTACCTATATTCAAGAAAGCATGGCGATCTTGAGCGGGATTATAACCATTTTGTACTGGAACAGACGTATCTATCATAGGGCAACTCGCATTTCAGAGATGTCAATCAGAACCGCAGGAATGATGTCTGGTTCAATCCCCTGGTAGGGGGCAGTAATATCATCACATTCTTCAACCTGATTCAGACCGACGGGTTCAACCCTCTGGTTGTCAATGGACTTACCTACACGGCCGAGGATGTACCTGCATTAGAAGAATGGCTCGGCAAGATTGTAAAGAACCCGGAATCATTCAGCGATCTGTTAGAGATGGTTAAGAAGCCTTTTACTCCAGGCGAGTTCATAATGAAGATCGAAGAGACCGGATCCGGAATATCAAACTACGATGAGATCGTTGCTGCAATGCTCTCGTTCTGCAAGGAGAATGATGTGGGAGAGCCGCACGAGGGTTACTGGATAGATCACTGGACCTACAACATGGATTTGATCGATAATTTTCTGATGGTCTTCCCGGATAGGCTGAGAGAGATTCTGGTGGATAAATATGTTTATACGTTCTATGACAATCCGGATATCGTTATGCCAAGGAGCAGGAAATACGTGCTGGTGGATGGGACGGTAAGGCAGTACGGTGCTGTGATACGTGACAGGGACAAAATAAATCTCATAAACTCGAGGAAAGAATACCCTTGCAGGGTGAGGACAGAGTACGGTGAGGGTAACATATATTCAACAAATTTATTAGTTAAGATATTATTTATTATCGTAAATAAAATATCGTCACTGGATCCGGAGGGAATCGGAATGGAGATGGAGGCTGATAAACCGGGCTGGTACGACCCATTAAATGGCATGCCCGGACTCATGGCTTCATCTATATGCGAGACCCTGGAACTTAGAAGAACCTGTTCATTCCTCTCTGATGCCATATCAACGATCAAAATGAACGATGATGAGTCTGTATCTCTCTTTGAGGATTTGCATATCTTTATCATTGATCTAATGGAAGTGATCGAAGAACGATTGAATTCGGTGGATGAAAACAGGGCTTTTGTATTCTGGGATGAAAGTCACAGGATAAAGGAAGAGTATAGAGAGAAAACCAGACTTGGCGTAAGTGGAAAAGATGTGAAGGTGAATATATCCACGGTAAAAGACTTTTTAAATGAATCCATTAGATTACTGGATAGTATTTTTAGCGAGATACCTCGAGACAAATTATTTCACAAAAATGGGGTATGCTATATCTATTTTTTAAATGTAGTCAAAAGAAAAGAGATATCATCAACTGGTTCGGGTTCTCCGCTTGTTACTCCATTGGAGTTCAAACAAAAACCGGTCTCGTTATTTCTGGAAGGTCCCGTCCATCTGTTAAAGGTAAAAAAGGAATCAGCCAGTGAGATATACAGAAGCGTTAAAAATAGCGGAATATATGACGAAAAATTGAGGATGTACAAGACAAGCGAATCCATAGAGAGAGAACCTTTCGAGATCGGACGGGCAAGGGCGTATCCTCCCGGATGGATAGAAAATGAATCCGTCTACCTGCACATGGAATATAAGTTTTTGCTTGAGTTATTGAAAGCCGGGCTTTACGAGGAGTATTATGAGGAGATCAAGAATACGATGATGCCTTTCTTAAACCCTGAAACGTATGGACGGAGTATACTTGAGAATAGTTCATTTATAGTGAGCAGTGCTTTTCCGGACAGTAAGCTTCACGGCAGGGGTTTTCAGCCAAGGCTGACCGGGGCATCAGCAGAACTTCTCAATATGTGGATAATCATGGTTGCAGGAGAACATCCATTCTTTGTCGATGGGGTGGTAGGGTTGAAATTGAGACTCGAACCAGTACTTCCGGGCGGGTTTTTCACAGAGAGAGAAGAGGTATACCGGACTTATGATGGTGAGGGCAGGACAGTTGAGGTAACGGTACCTGCGAATTGTTTTGCATTCAAGTTCCTCGGCAAAACGGTTGTTGTTTATCACAATGACGAGAGGAAAGATACCTTTGGAGAATATGGGGCAGGGATTGCTTCCTATATTCTGAAATATGCCGATGGAGCGACCTGTGAATCGCAAGACGAGGTACTCGATACTCCGCTTGCGAATGATGTGAGAGAGGGTCGCGTGGAAAGAATAGATGCATTCTTACATTGACATTCGATCACTTAATGAACTGCCAAAAATAGAGGCTATTTCAGGAATCCAGACCATGCGAACCATCAGATGGGACAGCGGAACGATAACCACGATCGACCAGACCCTGCTTCCAGTGGAGTGCAGGGCGATCGAATGTAAAACCGTCCATACACTCTGCGAGGCAATCGTTTCGCTACGCATCCGGGGTGCGCCCGCGCTCGGTGCTGCCGGTGGCTACGGGGTCGCACTTGCAGCGCATACGAGCGCCGCAAGTACGCTTCGAGAGTTCATGCGCGATCTTGAGATCGAATCAGACAGGATCAGAAGGACGAGACCGACTGCGATCAATCTTACGTGGGGTGTCGATCGCGTGATGGATGCTGTCAGAAGAGCAGGTAGCATCGATGAAGCGAGGAGAATCGCACTTTTCGAGGCAACCGCAATCGCTGATGAGGACGTGGAACGAAACACGCGGCTTAGCAAACACGGAAGAGCGCTCTTTGAGGATGGTGATACTGTGCTGACACACTGCAATGCAGGCAGACTCGCGTGCGTGGACGTTGGGACTGCGCTTGGCGTGATCCGGGCGGCGGTAGATGAGGGAAAGGAGATATCTGTCATCTCGTGCGAGACCCGCCCGCTCAATCAGGGAAGCAGGCTCACGGTCTGGGAACTGATGCAGGATAAGATACCGGTCACACTGATCCCGGATTCTGCCGCAGGCTTGATGATGCGGAAAGGATTGATCGACAAGGTGATCGTTGGCGCGGATCGGATCACGAGGGATGCGGTCTTTAACAAGATCGGGACGTATACTCATTCGGTGCTTGCAAAAGAGCATAAGATACCGTTTTATGTTGCAGCACCGATCTCCACGTTCGATCCTACCGGGCTTGAGCGCGATATCACAATCGAAGAGCGGGATCCCGACGAACTGCGGCGCATTCATGATGTGATGCTTGCGCCGGCAGATGCCGCGGTGTATAATCCCGCGTTCGATGCAACGCCTGTGGAGAACGTTACTGCTGTTATCACTGAGGACGGGGTGGTGTATCCCAATGAGTCCGAATCGTGGAATGACCTCTTTTCTTAGATTCCTTCTCTGTATATCAGACCGATTGCCCTGTATTGGAAGATGAATGCATACGGGGCTATCACCAGAACATACGCCAGAGCTCCTAAAATCGGAATAAGTAAGATGAGCGTCCCAACAACTGAAAACAGCATTGCTATAACGATAAGAACAATATACCAGACAATGTATCTGCCCCAACCGATCGATCCGATTATTCGCAGAATCTCACCGAATCTGAATGCCGCTCCAAGTTTGCCCGTATGCGCCATATTTGCAATTCCCATGTTCGCAATAACCGATATGACTATCGCCCATCGGTCATCGGTTAAGCCACTTGTTGACCTACTCATTATTTTTGTGAAATAATACCATCCAAGCATTTATACTTACACATCCCCAATCACTTGTAATCTGATATCTGAGGGGATATAGATGATAAGCGACAAATGTATAATAGAAAAAGA
>JAUVWP010000008.1 GCA_030604085.1 Methanosarcinales archaeon
CTTTCATGGAACTATGCAGGGCATGCTACAAAGAATGTGGAATTATAAGATTGTGCAAGAACGAACCCCTGCCGCTCGGAGAGGTCAATTTCGAGTTGATGGAAGGATTTGAATACTCGATGGCTGAATGGATGGCTTACCTGTAAATATGAATAAACGCAACATACTCTACCTGATAACCGCTGTAGTCCTGATTGCGGCGACCTACATGGTCTTCACGAGCCCAGCTATCATCCCGCCGCTCTCACCTGAACTCAGCGATGCCGAACAGGAAAGTATCTGTCAGAGCTACAGGATATTCTATTTCCATGTCCCGCTCGCATGGGTTTCATATCTGGCGTTCTTTCTGGTATTTGTAGCGAGCATCAGGTATCTCCAAACATCTCATATAAAATGGGATGTCTATGCAGCATCTTCTGCTGAAATTGGCGCTGTTTTCTGCGCTCTCAATCTTCTAAGCGGTATGCTGTGGGCAAAGGGAGCATGGGGGATCTACTGGGACTGGACTCCGCGCCTTACCTTTCAACTCATCTTGTTTTTGCTGTATGTATCGTACATAACATTGCGGCGTGCGATGGAGTCAGAGAGCCGTGCACGCTCATCGGCGGTATTCGGAATCATCGCATTCGCCGCTGTGCCGATGAGTTACCTCTCGATCAAACTCTGGCCTCCGTTGTATCATCCCGACCTGACAGGTGAGGGTGGCGGCATCGATAGCCCGATCATCGTGTACACACTCCTTATTAATATATTAGCATACACATTATTATACCTTTCGTTGCTAACCATCAGGATGGATAATGAACGCGCTCTATCATGAATCCGCATTTTCTCGTAATCCTTAATTACAACCATGTTTAAGTCTCTACCATGCCAGTAATCACCCTCTATTACACCGATCTTGAGAATCTGATCGGGACGGATCGGGATACGATACAGGGCCGCATCCCGATGATCGGTGCCGACATCGAGCGCGTATATGACGATTACGTGGATATCGAGTTCTTTCCTGACCGCCCTGACCTCTACAGCGTCGAAGGCGTAGCCCGGGCTATGCGCGGGTTTCTCGATATCGAAACAGGCATTCCTGAGTACGAGGTCGGGCAGTCAGGGATTACGATCACATCCGATCACGAAATCGGAAAGATACGCCCGCATCTTGCCTGTGCAGTGGTAAAGGGCATCAAATTCACCCCATACTCCATAGAGTCGCTGATGAGCCTGCAGGAGGATCTGCACTGGGGAATCGGGCGCAACCGCTCGAAGGTATCGATCGGCGTTCACGATCTCGACCGTGTGACTCCGCCGTTCGAGTACATCGCAGCAGACCCTTCCTTCGAATTTGTCCCTCTCGATTTCGATGTCCCTATGTCGATGGACGAGATTCTCACGAAGCACCCGAAAGGGGTCAAATTCGCAACCCTCGTCGAAAAATTCGATAAATACCCTCTGATTCTCGATTCTCTCGGAAACGTGCTATCATTTCCGCCGATCATCAACGGGACACTGACACGCGTGAGAGATGAGACTGAAGACCTGTTCATCGAGGTTACTGGTACGGACAAATCCGTATCTGTTGCACTAAACATCGTAACAACCGCACTTGCTGAACGCGGCGGGAAGATCGAGTCTGTGCAGATACAGACCCCTGAGACCAGATGCACGACGCCGAACCTCGATCCTGTGATGCGCCGGATCTCGGTTGAGGATGCAAACGCTCTGCTCGGGCTGAATATTAGCCGCGACCAGATCATGCAGTGCCTCAGAAGGATGCGCTTTGGAGCGGTGCCGCCATCTCGCTCGGACGATGCGATCGAAGTGAGCGTGCCCGCATACCGTGCAGACATCATGCATGATTATGACATATTCGAGGATGTTGCGATCGGGTATGGGTACGAAAAGATCGCACCTCGGCTTCCTGAAACGATGACCATCGGAGAAGAGCATTTCATATCCCTTGCAAAGGCGGATCTTCGCGATATCATGGTGGGGCTTGGTTTTTACGAGGTCATGCCGTTTACGCTAACAAGCGAGACCGTGCATTTCGAGAAGATGCAGAGACCGTACACAAGCGCCACACAGGTCATGCACCCGATCACAATAGAGCAGACGATGCTGCGCACAACGATCCTTCCGAACCTGCTTGAGATACTCTCATTTAACCAGCACCGGGAACTGCCGCAGCGCATCTTCGAGGTCGGGGATGTGGTTGCTCGCGGCAGGAATGCTGTGCATCTTGCCGCGGTCGCAATCGACCCACATGCAAACTTCAGCGAGATCAGATCAATGGTGGATGCTGTGATGCACGAACGGGTGGTTGCTTACGAGATCGCCGAGTCTGATGACCCTGCGTTCATCGAAGGTAGGCGTGCCGACATCATCGCTGGCGGCAGGCGTGCCGGAGTCTTTGGGGAGGTGCATCCTGGGGTGATACTGAACTTCGGGCTGGACCAGCCGGTCATCGGGTTTGAGATGTGGGGGTTGTGATCACTCCGGCTGGCTTTGGGTCTGGCTCATTACAGGCACGCATCGACAAACGCCTCAGCAAACCGCAGGTACGAACATGCATGGAGATGCGCATATCCTGCAAGCGTGTTCTCGACCATGATCCCGTCCCAGCCATCCTTGATCCCGACCCCACGCGTAAGCCGGATCGCAAAGGTGGCATCGCCGATATCCGTGACCGACGAATGATGGAACTCATGCCCCCTGAACGAGTCACCAACTCCCCCGATCGGCGTATCCGTCGTGAACGAGCCGATATTGTAACTCACGACCTTGCCGACCATCTCAACCGTGGCAGGGATTGCACCGACCATCTCGAACGCCTCGCCAGACATCCCATGCATGCCGCTCTTTGTGACGATCTGCTCTGCAAGATACATCAGCCCGCCGCACTCACCGTATATCGGCATGCCACCTGCCGATGCCTTCCGGATGCTCTGCCGGATGCGCTTGTTCGCTTCGAGTTCCCTTGCAAAGAGTTCTGGATAGCCGCCGCCTATGTAGATGCCGTCCACGTCAGGGAGTGCTCTGTCATGGAGCGGACTGAAATAGACGATATCTGCGCCATGCAACCTCAGAAGATCGATATTATCCGCATAATAGAAATTAAACGCCTCGTCAAGCGCAACACCGATCCTGACCTTCGCCCTGCCGCCGGCATCACCTCCCGCAAAGATTGAGGGTTCTCCGACATCGAGCGGTTCCGCAGTCTCTGCGATATCGGTCAGCTGCTCGAGGTCGATGTTCTCTGAAACGATCTCTGTTATCTTAGAGATGCGCTCCCTGAATTCAGGGGACTGCCTGCCCTCATTCACAGGAACCAGACCCAGATGCCGCATCGTAAGCCCCATGGCATCGTCTCTCGGAACCGTGCCGATGACAGGGATGCCGGTGTAGTGCTCGATAGCGGATACCGCCTTTTCAGCGTGTCTCCTGCTTCCGATCTTGTTGAGGATCACGCCTCTGATATCAACCGCAGGATCAAACGCCCTGTAGCCCATGACCACTGCGGCTGCGCTTCGTGTGATGCTCCTCGCATCGATTAGTAGGATCACAGGACATTTCAGTGCCTTTGCGACCTGAGCCGTGCTTCCAAGATCGCTCAATCCCTCGAATCCTTCGTATAGCCCCCGAACTCCCTCGATGATGGCTAAATCCGCATTTCCATCATTCATCGCATGGGCGAACGTCTCGAGCACAGCGTCTTCTGTCATCAGATAGCCGTCGAGATTCCTGCACCTGTTTTTGCATACGAGCGTGTGGTAACTCGGATCGATGTAATCGAGACCTACCTTAAACGGCTGAACATTCAGATGCTTGCTAAGCGCAGCCATGATCCCGGTGCAGACCGTGGTCTTTCCTGCAGACGATCGGTCAGCAGCGATGAGCACTCTGGGGGTGTTATTTTGTGTCATTGTGGTTTGGTCGTTGTGTGAAAGAGGTTGTAATATCAATTAAACTTTTTTGATGCGATGTGGCAGATACGAAAGCAGACAACCAGAAAGTTTAATGTACCCCTGATTCATAGATCGAGCGATGCATGGCTATCGGAACGGTGATGAACTTGTGCGATGAAGAAGAGCAGACGCAATTGGAAGGTGAGACCATGTCCGACATACAACTGGACAACGGGATCACGATATCGGTCGGTGACATCGAGATCAGTGTCCACAGCAATGAACTGACATTCGATGAACTCGAGGAACGGTTGTTTGCTATCATCGACAATGTAGACCGTCGATTTGCGAACAGAGACAAGAATTATATGAATTATACGGTTTGAGGTGGATAAATGGATTTGAATGAACTCAGGCACGGTACCGAACTGTTGAAGCGGGGATTCGCTGCCATGCAGAAGGGCGGCGTGATCATGGACGTGACGACGCCTGCGCAGGCGGTCCTTGCAGAAGGGGCTGGTGCGGTTGCTGTGATGGCGCTCCATGCGGTTCCATCCGAGATCCGGAAGCAGGGCGGTGTTGCGAGGATGGCTGACCCGCAGATCGTCTGCGAGATCATCGACTCGGTAACGATTCCTGTGATGGCAAAGGCGAGGATCGGGCACACCATGGAAGCGCGGATCCTCGAGGCGATCGGTGCTGATATGCTCGATGAATCGGAGGTGCTGACGCCTGCCGACGAATTCCATATCGATAAGACCGAATTCACAGTACCATTCGTGTGCGGCGCACGCAATCTCGGCGAGGCGCTGCGGCGCATAGCAGAGGGTGCCGCGATGATTAGGACGAAAGGAGAAGCAGGCACCGGCGATGTGAGGGAAGCAGTCAGGCATACAAAACTGATCACCGGAAGCATCCGGTCCCTGAAAGGGAAGAACAAGGAGGAACTTGCAAGAGTTGCAAGAGAGATCGAGGCACCATTCGAACTGGTCGAGGAGACCGCGAAGCTCCAGCGGCTGCCAGTGGTTAACTTTGCAGCAGGTGGCGTCGCAACTCCTGCCGATGCGGCACTGATGATGCAGCTCGGAGTGGACGGCGTCTTTGTTGGCTCAGGGATTTTTACGGCAGAGAATCCGGAAAAGATGGCGGACGCGATCGTAGAAGCTGTCAATAACTATGATAAGCCAGATGTTCTCGCCGAGATCTCGAAGGGTCTCGGAGACCAGATGAAAGGGATCGATATCAGGACGCTTTCTGACGTGGAGACTTTACAGACGCGCGGCTGGTGAGACATTCTGTCAGGGACTCGGATAGCTCCATCTCCCTGATAACATCCGGAAGAGACGAGATATCCGGTATAAGTATATCCGCGCTATCGCATAATTTCTGTAATTTAGCAGAACACTGCTGCATCGTCAGCACCCCCACATCTGCTGCCCTGATCGCGCGAAGGTCGTTAATCTCGTCGCCGACCATGACGACCGTGTCATGAGTTCTCTGTAGATCCAGGATGAGACGTTCCTTGATGTGCGGGGTTGCAACCGGAACCACATGATCGTGCGGAATCTTCAGACGATCCGCAAGCACCGATAGATTTCGCATACTGTCGCCGGATGCGATGTACAGATCTGCGCAATCTGCAAGTTTTGCAATCGTTGCTTCTGCGCCATCGAAGAGTTTTCCGCCTGAACAGACCACGTAATGAATCGCTCCGGTGGGCACGTCGATCACGAATCCGGTTCCGATATAAAAGACGTTTTTGCACTTTTCTCTCACCGCAGCTACCACGTCCAGGAGATCGGAGACGCGAGCGCCTCCTGAATTGCGTTTTAACATATTCAGGACATCGTCAGTCGTGATATCATCGCTTGCACAGCCGATGTTTATGTCGATCTTGTTTTCGGAAAGAAAAAGCGGCAGAACCTGATCCGGCGGATAGTTCGGGAGCATATCCGGCGGCAGATCAATTGCAACGAGCGCCTGGGACTCGCGGACGAGATGCAGGGCGACTGTATCATAAAGCGTGCCTCCGCTCTCTATGTCCTTTGCCACCCTGTACGTATGCATCAGCGTACCGGATGAGTCAAATACGATCGCAACACGGTGGGTCATCTGTACTGATGGTTACTGCGCGGGTATTAATGGTTTTCTCATGACCGTATCCCCGGACCCACGCAACTGCTCGCCCCCCATCCCCGCGAACCGAAATGTTCATAATCAATCCGCAGCAATCAGAGACCTGCGCCTCGGTGGCTTAGCGGTATATCGCGTCCTTGGTAAGGACGAGGTCGCGGGTTCAATTCCCGCCCGAGGCTTGTTAAGCTTTTTTGAGGTTTGTCCTCGATCCCTGATCTTCAAACCGCACACCATATCCCGGTGATACGCTTGCAGCGGCTTGACCACACGTTCGCTCTTTGATAGCTGCCTCTTTTCAGATCGTCCCTCTTGGCAGACGGTAGGATCGTGTTGGGGTAGGATCGCGTCTGTTGCTGCTGCCACAACCTGAGTCGTGATGATGTCTGGCACGTCAAAACCGGTAGCTACGCGCCTTTCAGATAACGGTCGGCCTTCACCGGGGGTGGCACAGGGTTTTAGCTGGCATGATGCGCGACCGGTAACTTTTTATACTATGAACATCATAATTAGCATTATTATGAGATGTAGGTGGGAGGGAGTGGGGGCATTTTCCCTTTCCACATCTCATAATGATGCTGATCTACAGGGCTACTGAAATGCATAGCACTGCACTTCTAAAAAACACATAACAACCAGTACAACGGGTATCTGCTGGCAATCACGCCTATACCGCTTTTGCTTTTTCGCTATTGACATCCGGAACTTTTGCGGTTCCATTCACATCCAACGAACAGATTTCGCACACATCTAACGAGTTATCTGCTGCGGGGTCGGGGGTCTTGCTGCAGGAGTGAATTGTCTGCAAGTAATCTGTAAAGCCTGTAGTGAAAAAGAAATAAATCCTGAGGTGCGTTTCGTTGAACAAAAAGAGATCGTCGGACATGAATGGAAAGACGGTAAACTTGAGATTAGATTTGGCGGCATACCAAAAAAGGTAACTATCCGTGACAGAGATGGAGAAATAGAAAGATTATTGGAAAATGCACACTCAGAAAAAAGTGGTTTAAATGCAATGGACAAACAATAAATTTATAATAACGCTTGGAATCTCGATAGTTCTCGCATTAGGGATGATCTCGGTCGTCTTCGGCGTGATCTATCTGTCATCTGGGGGGGATATCCCGGTCCCGCTGCCGGCACTGCTGATGGCGTTTGCGATCGTCTTTGTGCTTGGTTCGGTATTCTTCGAGGATCGAGGTGCGGATAGGGTCGGAGCACTGGTCGGGGGCAGTATTGTCGCAGCGATAGTGTCACTCACCATGATGCTGGTATGCGGCGGTGTGCTCTACCTGCTGACTAACGGAATGGAGACCGGTATCGACAAAATCGTATCCATGCTTGCGGTCTGCATGGTAATCGGGATGGCTGCTTTCAGCTATCTGCGAGCGCATCGATGAAAACCGGCACAGTAAATCTTCCGCTGCACTACGGGCGTGCCCCGAGATGGCTCTTTGAGAGGATGGTCGGGTTATCGCGCGAGATCGCCCGGATCATCATCTACGAGTACGGGGCAGATGAGTTCCTGCGCAGGGTCGCAGACCCATACTGGTTTCAGGCGTTCTCGTGCGTTCTCGGGTTCGACTGGCACTCGTCAGGCACGACCACCACGACCTGCGGCGCGCTCAAGGTGGCGATCGATCCTGCGGAGATGGGGATCGCTGTTGCCGGCGGGAAGGGCAGAGCGTCACGAAAGACGCCTGATGAGATCAGGGCGATATCCGGGTCGGATGCATTCTCGCTTTCGGACGACACGGTGAATGAACTCGTGTATTCGAGCAGGATGTCTGCCAAGGTCGATAATACATGCGTACATGATGGATACCAGTTGTACCACCACTGCTTCATCTTCACCGAGAAGGGTGACTGGGCTGTGGTGCAGCAGGGCATGAACAACGATGACCGCTACGCCCGGCGCTATTACTGGCTGTCGTCGGATCTCGAGCGGTTCGTTTGCGAGCCGCATCTCGGGATCTGCTGCGACCGGGTGGGCGCGGAGGGCGAGGTGCTTGACATGACTTCAGAGGTGAGCGAAGAGACGCGGAAGACGAGTCTCGATCTCGTGAAGGACGATCCCGATCACCTGATGAGGTATTTCAGGTCGGACGCAAGCCAGACGACGTTACTTGATTTTGATGCGCTGTCGCCCACCCCACCACCCAACTCTGCGCCTACAACGCCGCCCGCCCCACCGTCCACCACGTCGCTCACGATGCCAGCGCATCATCCGGTTCTTGGCTGCGATCTCGGAAAAGGTGGGTGGAAGGTTCTGCGGAACGCGTATGAACTCCAGCCGGAGAGCTACGAGGAACTCGTCTCGCTTGCTGGGATGGGGGTTGCGAAGATTCGGGCACTTGCGCTTGTTTCTGGCCTCGTCTTCGGAACAGAACCGAGCTGGCATGATCCCGCGACATACTCGTTTGCGCACGGCGGCAAGGACGGGTATCCGTATCCGGTGGATCGGGATACTTATGATCAGACGATTGCAGTGCTGCAGGATGCGATCGAGGGTGCGGAGATCAGGGAGAAGGAGCGGTACCGGGCGATACGGAGGCTGGGGGAGTTTGTTTGATTGGGCGAGTGTTAGATATGCTCTGATCTTTAATGTGGGGTAACCAGACACTTCTTACCGACTTTCAGGGTTTTATAGGCTACACCCCTGAACAATCCCTCTCAAACCCCGGCTTTTCAACTGATTTGATTAGTTCTGCTTAATTGAGCACTTTCAGGGTGATCAGAATTTCTCTCGCACAACAACCCCACCCTCACTCGCCTTTGTGATGATCGCACGCCCCCCGGCGTCGTTGATCGCCGAAGCAACCGCGTCGGCAGCCGCGTCGCTGGTAAGCGCAACGATGCACCCACCGCCGCCAGCGCCTGTGATCTTCGCACCATACGCGCCCGCATCCCTGGCAGCGCACACCAGTCGCGAGAGTTTCGCGCTTCCGACGCCGATCGCATCCAGAAGCCCGTGATCGATGTTCATCAGTTCCCCGACCGACCTGTAATCGCGTCCCTCGATTAAGGGCACGCCGATCTCTGACAGGTTGTCTATGATATCGAATATCGAGTCCATAACCCCGGGATAGTTCTCATGCATGATTCTGACATTTCCCACGAGTTCTTTTGTGGAAGAGAACTCTTCTGTATCCCCGATAACGATGTCGCACTCGATCAGCCGCAGTTTCGATGATGATACTCCGGGTGTTATCAGCATGGTGCCGCCCATCGTCGAGACTGTGGTGTCGGTCGGCGATGCCGCGCCCTGGACATCCCGCTCGATCCGGTGTCCCACCTCTGCAAGCGTGGCGCTGTCCATCATGAGCCGGAACTCGGCATTGAGCGCGCCAAGCGTTGCGATCACCGCAGCAGCCGACGATCCGAGTCCTGAGCCGACCGGAATCTCTGAATCGATCCGTACCGAGACAGAAGGAACAGCGAGCGATTCGATGCACCGCGAGATGTAGGGATGCACCATGTAATCGATGCCTGTCGTGCCGAGAAGGGACGAGATCGTCGTCTGGTCAGATTCCGAAACCGTTGCGGTGGTGCGGAGGTTGATTGCGGATGCGATCGCACGCTTGCCGTAGACTACCGCATGTTCGCCGAAGAGATATATTTTTCCGGGTGCAGAGCAGGTTGTGGTCATGTTATCGCGTGTCTCTTATTTTCTGTGGGGTGGTGTGGGTCGCACCTGGTCACCTTGCCAGCAGTGATCCGGGGGAGCTTCCCTTTCATACGGCTACTTCCAGAGATGTCAGGCTTATAGCCTCTGTGTGAGGGATATCTTCCCTATCTTCTCTCCTATCTTCAATATGAATGCGAATAGCATCCCTGATATTCTCTAAAACCTCTTCGTAACTATCACTTTGCGTATAGCATCCCTGAAGCTCAGGGCAGAAGGCAAAATAGCCATCTGCGTCCTTCTCGATCACTACCGAGATCCGATATCTTTGCATTTGCTTAAGCCTCCTTGTGATTGTTTTCCGGAAGGTTAAGTGTTGATTCTGCCTCTGTTGTTGCGACTTTCATTTCGGTTTCCCCATGCATGGATCGACCCTCGCTGTTAGGCATGTTTAAGTTTTTCGGATATAAGACTTTCCAGATGAGTTTACCCGAAGCGTAAACCTGCCAGGCGTGGTTTGGATCGCACAAGTTCAGACTTCATGCGATTACCGGCTCCGAAACCAGCTTTGGCGCATAAGCGACCAACGCCTCACGTGCCATGCGGACTGCTTCGGCAATCGCATCGCTTGTAAGTGCGTAACGCCACTCTTCGATGATTGCCCCATAAGCCATGCCGCCCTCAACCTGTTCCAGCACATCCGCGACCCGGATGCGCGTGCCGCGAAATGTTGGTTCGCCATGGCAGATGGCGGGGGGTTGATTGCGGATGCGATCGCCCTCATGCCGTAGACTGCCGCGTGTTTGCCGAGGAGGTCTATCTTTCCGGATGCGGGGTGGGTTAGCCCTCATCATATCTCCTTTTAAATTCGTCAAAAGAGGATTTTAGGTGGGGATACTTATTTACACGATTTTTCATCACCAAATCCTTACCAATCTCTTTATCTATTTCTTTTAGATTTTGGATTACATTGTCAACCCGTTTAGGCATATATTTCGCCACAAGTACGCCTAAACACCATACTCCTTGCACAGCATTCAAAGCAATGGATGTACTTATCATATCGCTTAACCCCGTGCTACCACTTAACTTCACGACAACATCTCTTAGTCCTTTTACAGCATGAATTGTCGTGTATCCAAATCCTTTCTCGACAGCTTTAATCCCAACAGATTCCATACTATCAGTAACCTTCCGAACTATCTCCGACCAATCATCGGGTCTATTTTTGGCAGCCTCAACACCAATATCCCTTAATCCATCAACTGCAACCCCTACGATCATCATGTCATCAAATCCCTTATCAATAATTCCGTTTCCCAAATCTCTAATACCACATACCGCAATGATAACTGTTGTGTATCTAAATCCTTGTTCAATCGATTCTTTGCCGAATTTTGATAGCTGGTTTAGTATTTTCCTTACGTCGTCTTCGCGAAATTCTCTAACTGCGTCTTTGCCGATCTCACTCAACTCCTTGATTTTGTTTTCAGCCCTTGGTTCGTAGCCCGATTCAATCGCTTCCGCAATTTTTTCATTTAGATTTACTATCCCAATGTCATACTTTATTGTTCTATTAACGCTTACTAAGAAAGGAAGTAATGAAAAGACACAAAAACTCGCAATAACAATCGACAAAGGTACACCCCATTCCCAAAACTCAAATTCAATAACTAAAAGCGGTGCAATAATTCCAATTCCAAAGAAAATCATTAAAAACTTGGTTTCACGTCTAAATATGATCTTATCCATCGCAGTGTATCTTCTCGTCATCTGTGCTACTACTAATGTAATCGTAAACACCAACGCAAGTATAGCAGCCAAGCCTTGAGAGATTGCGCTTAATATATACCTTGCATTCTCTGGGCATTCGTTTGGATGGGCGCAACATAGGATTGAAAAGACTATCAATGTTAGAATTAGGCAATAAATCCAGTATTTATATTTTATCCATTTATACCTGAATCGTCGGGCGAGTTCCTTGACTTTCTCTTTTGCTTGATCTTTCATTCCACCCTCCGGCATCATATTGAAAATGGTAAGCCATGATTCATTATACTTGCTGTAGAACCCCTACGACTTTTCCTAGAACCTATCCTATTAATTCATCAGTATACAGTGACAGACTTATTTTGATATTAATATAAAAATACATTTGCCTACCCGGGCGAACCAAAACAAAAATCAACCACCGCCCTTCGCGACCCCGATCAGCTGTTTCGTGTACGGGTGCTCAGGATTTGCGATGACACGGTGCGCTGGCGCGTTCTCCACGATATCACCACCATGCAGCACCGCGATCCGGTCGCTCACCTTGCGTGCAACCCCGATGTCGTGTGTCACAAAGAGCATGGAGATGCCACGCTCGTTCTGCAGATCAAGAAGGAGTCTCAGAACCTTTGCCTGGACGCTCGGGTCGAGGAAAGACGTCGATTCATCCGCGATGAGTAGATGTGGCTTCATTATCAGCGCACGTGCTATAGCCACCCGCTGCAACTCACCTCCGCTTAATTCATGCGGATATTTCTGCAGAAAATACTCATCGACCGGCAGCTGCACCTCTCGAAGCGCGCTTTCGATCCTACCCCTGGATTCGTCATCGAATTCACCGTGTATGTGCAGGGGCTCTGCAATCGTTTCAAACACCGTGAACCTGTGACTGATCGAGTCTCTTGGGGACTGGTAAACGATCCCAACTGTTTTTGCAAACTCTTTCCGGTCGATATCCGAAACCCCCCTTCCTCGAAAGAGAATCTCCCCACCATCCGGCTTGATCGTGCCTGCGATCAGATATGCAAGCGTGGTCTTCCCTGACCCGGTCTCTCCCACGAGTGCGAGTATCTCACCCTCATCAAGCGCAAGAGAGACATCGCTTAAGACCCGGAGGTCCTTATACGACTTCGAGACGTCTTTCACAGATATCATGGTCGCTATGCCGCCGCGGTGGCAGACGACATGACCCCCGCCACTCTCGATGCCATCAGCCCGCCTCGAAACCGGCTGCGGTTCTTTCTGCGAGCAGACACCGATCGATTGCGTGCATCTCGGCTAAAAAATGCAGCTGCTATGCTGGTCGGATCGAGAAAGCATGGATGGCGGAACGCCCCTCACGCCTGCAAGGTCCTTAGCACGTTCCATCATCGGAAACGACCGGACGAGCGCACGGGTATACGGATGGCGTGGCGCATCCAGGAGTTCATGGGATGGCAGGGATTCGAGAATGCTTCCGAAATATAGAACCTCGCAGCGATCAGAGCAGAGGGGCGCAAAGGAAAGGTCATGAGTTATCATGAGCACAGCCTTCCCTGCATCCACCTGTTCGTGTATCACCTCCGCAAGGTACGATTTCGTGATCGCATCAACAGATGCAACAGGTTCGTCGAGCACGAGGATTCCCGGGTCTGTGATCAGCGCCATCGCCATCAGTACCCGCTGGCGTTCACCGGCACTGATCTGGTGCGGGTACAGGACATCGCGCCCCTCTTTTATCTTTAAGTAATCAAGCATCCTTTCGGACCGGTCCCGTGCGGTACTCCGGGATTCCCCGTTCTTGATCAGCGGTTCGGCGACCTGATCGATGATCCGGTGAACCGGGTTTAGCACGTCCCCGTAATTCTGGAACACGATAGCGATCTCGTTCCACCTGATCGTTTCCATCTCTGAGTCGGAAAGACCGGATATATCGGTGCCACCCACGAGGACCTGCCCTGTCATCATTGCGTTGGACGCCAAGAGATTCATGGATGCGAGTGCAAGCGTAGATTTCCCGGAACCTGACTCCCCGACCACGGAAACGCACTCTCCTTCATTGATCTTTATAGATATGTTGTCCAGAGCAGTTATGCGGTCATCAGGCAAACCTGATATACCGTACTGCACATTCAGATTCTTAAATTGGAGTGGCATTGTTCCTCCGCAGTCTCGGATCGAATATCTCCTCTATCGCGTACGATATTAGTCCGAGCGAGACGATAAGCAGTGAAAGTGCGAAAACCGGCGGAAGCAGCCAGTTGAACCAGACATCGAGATACAGGTAGCGCATCGCATAACTCATCATGATCCCGAGACTCTTTGTGGTCGGATCGAATATTCCGAGGAATGATAGTCCTGCTTCCATGAAGACTGCGATCCGTGCCTTTGTGACAAAACCCATCGCATACAGCGGAAAGAGTTCTGGCATGATGTGCTTGTACATAATATAGCTCGTCGGTGCGCCCATGTTGTTTGCAGCTTTCACATACAGCTTCGTCTTAAGCGAGAGCGTTTGTGCCCGCACCCCCCTTGCTATGGTCTGCCATAGCACAAGCGAGAGCGCTATTATCAGAACGGTGGTGGACGGCTTGAAGTACGCTGCAATCAGTATCAGTATCATGATCGTTGGTATCGCAAGCAGGGCATCAGCGAGTCTCATGACGAGCATGTCATACATCCCGCCGATCAACGCGGCAGAGACTCCGAGTACGAGCCCGAGCGTGCATGTGATGGCTGCAACCGCTATTCCGAAGAGAATCGAGGTTCGAAGTGACCATAAGAGTTCGCTGAATATGTCATAACCGATATCATTGGTTCCGAGCAGGTGTTCCTTCGAGGGCTGCTGGAACGATGAGGCTGAGTAATCCCATGGATCATGTGGTGCGATTACCGGGGCAAGGATCGCTGTTGTGAACAGGAATAAGATGAGCACGAGTCCGGCAACACCGATTTTATCCTTTGCAAACTCCTGAAATGGTTTAATATGCATATCCAACCCTCGGATCGATCTTTTTATACATCAGGTCAACAACAATGTTGATCAGGAGTACCAGAATCACTGATACCGTGAGAATCCCCTGCATCAGCGGAAGATCACGGTTCGATATCGCATGATACGTCAGAAGCCCGAGTCCAGGGTACGCAAAGATCGTTTCGATGAAAAGCGCGCCCGTTATGAGGTATGCGATCCTGATACCAATCCTTGTTGCGAACGGGAGTATCGCATTCCTTGCAGCGTGGAGATACTTTACCCTGCGATTTTTGATGCCCTTTGCACGGGCTGTGAGCACGTAGGGCTCGCGAATCGTGAGCATCATGCTGTTTCTGATCAGGAGATAGTCGCCAGGGATCATAGAGAGCGTGAGCGTTGCAAGCGGCAGCACAAGATGCCAGAGGATGTCCTTGATATGCTCGATACCCTCTGCACCCGAGTATGGGGTCATTGCGCCTGTACTCGGAAACCATCCGAAGTACAGGCAGAATACCGTAAGCGCTGTGATGCCGATTGCGAGAGACGGGATGCCGTCGAGTAGCAGCATGAATGTGAGTAGCGATCTGTCGAACCGTCCGCCGCGCCGCCACGAACTCTCCACGCCAAGCACGATTCCAGCTATGGCTGACAGAATAAACGAGGTACCCACAAGAAGCAGCGTCCACGGCAGCGCACCCATTATGAGATCCGCGGTGGATGCGTGGCAGATGTAGGAATATCCAAGATCTCCGTGCGCAAGCTCTGAGAGGTACATGAAGAACTGTTCGTGAAGCGGCAGGTCAAGCCCGTGCATCCTGACAAGTTCCGCATACATCGCTTCAGTCATCACCACCTCGTGACCGCTGTACATCGCAATTATCGCGTCGCCGGGCAGAAGCCGCGGTAGCAAGAAATTGAGGAAGAGGAGGATAAAGATGGTTAGCAGATAGGCTACGACCACCTTCATCGTCCTGTTTCGCATGTTATGGCTTCCTGTTAGAGCGTTTCATCTGCACGATCGCGAATGCTATCAGAATTGCGATCATCGCTAAACCCGGCATGATCGGCGCACTCATCGCAGTAGTCTCGGTTTCTGTTTCTGCGGTTTCTGTCGTTTCCACGCCCGCGCTATCGCCGCCCCCGATCAGAGCGAGCTTGTTCTGCGGGATCGGGATTCCTTTGGCAGTTCCTCCGGTCGTGTAGAACCACTCGACTCCAGCGTCCGGGTTGTACGCGTAGTACCATGTCGGGTAATAGAGCGAGATTGCAGGAAGTTCCCTTGCGTAGACGTTCTGCGCCTCGTAGACTGCAGCACATCTCTTTTCAGGATCCATCTCGTGCATCAGACCGTTTAGAAATTCGTTTAACTCCTCGCTCTTGTTGTATTGTGCTGTATTCGGACTCGTCTTGGTCCCTGGAACCTGCATAGTCATGTCATAGAGCATCTTCGGATCGCCGCCGAGGAAGCCGTGTCCTGAGATTGCGAGATCGAAGTCCCGGTTGATCACCTTTGTATCGACCACCTTTGTGTCAAGGGAGGTCAGATCGATCTGTATCCCGACTTTTTCGAGCTGGATTTTGAGGATCTTTCCATCCCGGTCCGGAGCGGGCTGTCCACCAGTACCGATCATCGAGACGAGCACCTGAAGTTCCAGAGGCTTGCCGTCCTTTGTGAAGACGCCGTCCTCCCATACGTAGCCAAGCGTTGAGATCATCTCCTTCGCCTTATCAGGATTGTATGGGTAATCAGGAACGTTCGGGCTTGCCCACACGCTCTCAGATGAGATCAGTCCGTAACTTGCAGGCGTTCCGTGTCCTCGCAGGGATTTCTCCACGAACTCGCTCTGGTTGATCGCATACGCGAGCGCCTGCCTGAATACGATATTATCGAGCGGTGCCTTGTCGTGGTTGATCATCAGCTTCTTGTTCCAGTAATGCGGACCCGCAATCACGACAAACCCGCGCTCTCGCATGGTATCCACCATATCAGGTTTCACATCAGCAAAATCGACCTCACCGTGCTGAAGCGCCATCTGCGGATCGCCTGCCTTCATATAGATCAGCCGATCAACGATCGGTCTTCCGAGATAATAGTCGTCGAATGCCTCGTACCGGTAGGTTCCATGCTCCTTACTGAAATCGGCGTACTTGAAAGGACCACATCCTATGAACGCACCATCCTCCACAAAATCCTTTGGATTTGCGACGTCTTTCCAGATGTGTTCTGGCAGAATCGGCATCGTACCTCCGATATCCGCTATAAACGGCGCGTACGGGCTGCCCATGTATATCTTGACCGTGTGCGGATCTATCACCTCTCCCCGGTCTACACTATCGAGAACGACCCACCCATAAGGATGCTCCTTCATGTACGATATGGTAAAGGCGACATCATCAGCAGTCACTGGCTCACCGTCGTGCCACTTTGCATTCTCTGCCAGATTAAAGACGTAAGCGTTCTCTTCAGCTACATATTCCCAGTTTTCGGCGAGCAAGGGAATCGGACCTGCGGTCTCGTTCTTCCAGACAAGCGTATCAAAGATGAAGTGCATCCTCAGGTACCCCGGTCCACGCGAATAAGTAAGGTACGGGGACGAATGCCCCCAATCGCCTGCTTTATCTGCGATCCTGACCTCTCGCCCCACACTTTCCGAATCAGCACTGATTGCGGGCGTTAGCAGACAGATAACGATGACAAGTGCTATCACTGATGCGATCAGTATCCGCCTCATCCCATCAACTCCTCGAAACACGGGATGCAGTGTGGTGCGCCGCCCAGAAGCCGGATCCGCGTCTCCATCGCAGGTTCTCCGCAGCTATCACAGCATACCGATTCGTGGATATGCGCCATCGGTAGCGGTTCCGGAGTGATCACCTCTATGCTCAGAAGATCCGCTTCCGGGAGATCCAGTAGCGCATTACTTTTTTCGATGTGTAACCGCTTGAACTCCTCCATTTCGGCAGGAGTTGCTGTTTTCTCTTTGACTTTGGCAAAGAGGTCCAGATGATGTTTGTCCGTTATGACTGCCTCTTCCTTGACGGAAATCCTAATTGCCTTCTGATTTTCACGGTTCATGAATGTATAGACGTATTTACCATAATCCTTGAAGATCAGGTTTCCTTTGCCAAACGTACAGCCAGTCAGCACCTGGATGGCATCCACGCCGCAGGAGCTGTTCTCGACGATTGCAACCAATTCCTCGTCCTTAGCAGGCTTTCCCAGTTCTCTTAACGCGACCAGAAAGACCCGTAGCCCCATCGCAAGTCCGGGACACTGGTGTCCGTGAAACCGGATAGCAGTCTCGAGTATGGATTTAATATCAGTAGAGTCCATGTCCTACGCTACTTATTGATACTATTAAAAGTTTTTGTTGAATAATTTATCAGGAGTCAGCAAAAGTTTTATATAGCATGAAATTATTGTGTTTTGAAAGTAGCAACAATAACTACTATATATATAGCAAAAGCATAGGAGATATAAATAAAATGGACAGAAATAACACTTTGAAATCGATAACTATCAGCATAATGCTGGTGCTATCGATCGTAGCGCTATGTACCGGCACCGTATCTGCAAAGCCAATAGAGATACGGGCCCTGCCGGGGTCGATCACAACCGGTTCTGATATGCATCTCGATGGGTTCAATTTCTCGGCGTTTCAGTATTCTATTAAGAAGCCGCCCTCCCACCCCCTCGCCACTGTAGAATCCCTCAAGCTCCACTTCGCCAGTAACGGGACGATCAAAGAAGACGATGCGGTTTACACGACAAATACGTGCAAGGGTTCTATGCGGTTTATCTGGTTCATGGGCTGCGAATATCGCTCGCTTGATCCGGATAAGGCGAATCTCTTGAGCAAGATACTGATCTGTTTCGATAAATATGATGCGCCTGCGGAGGGTAATACAAAGAAGACTCTGGCAACCGGCGAGACCTGGGAACTTAAGGAAGGGTACAGTCTTGTGGCATCGCAGGTTGACCTCGTAGGCAATAAAGTGTATCTAAATATTTATA
Source organism: Methanosarcinales archaeon (assembly GCA_030604085.1). Taxonomy (GTDB): domain Archaea; phylum Halobacteriota; class Methanosarcinia; order Methanosarcinales; family Methanogasteraceae; genus Methanogaster_A. The sequence goes on from JAUVWP010000008.1 coordinate 18,399, forward strand.
AAAATGGTGAAGCTGTGCACGATGAGGTTCTCACACCCGGGGATTATTTCGTGTACAACGAGACCATCGACGATGTGGAGGATATTACCCTCTTCACATGTCATGTTGATTCGGCGTTCCGCGGAACCGATTCCAATGTCGTGATACTGAGTGTGGTCAGGCAGTACTCGGATAATCCGAAGAAGATTGGGATCGGCGATGAGTACGGGGACTTTGAGGTGAAAGAGATCACAGATAAGAAGATCACACTCAAGAACGCCAACACGATATCCTTTTCGCTCTTTGAACGAGAGGAACTGCTCGGCGATTGGGTCAAGTTCCGGGTTTCTGAGAAGGGATGGTGGGGCTATGCATATACCGAGATCGTGTGTGCAGCTCCGGAAGTCGGGGAATCCACTGGAAACCCCGGGTTGTCACCAGTCGAGACTGCGGTAACAAACAGCACTCCAACCACCGCGCCAACCAGTATGGCAAATACCAATGGCGACACTGGCGCTTCCGAAGACGCGCCCGCCCCATCCCAAGAGGATTCCGGTGCCACAGAGAACGATCCTGCCCAGGAGACTGGAAATGATGCTGCGCATACAGAAGCCGTTCCGGGTTTCGGGGTTCTCTCTGCTATCGCTGGACTTTTTGCGGTTGCCTATGTTAGACGGCTGAAGTGAAAGGGGCGGATACCAGAGACTCTTGCAAGACCTGTGACAGATGTTCTACAGGTCTTTTTTATCTTTATCTAAGGCAGAGGGCAGATGTGCCAGATGCATCCCTAGCAGAAGCAGCCGGCTGGGTGGGAACTGTGATCGGTTATGGGTGGCGGCATCAGCCTTGTAAACCAAATAGGTTAATATAGAAGGATGTTATAGATTAACATAATTACACAGGTGATTTCATGGCCAATAAAAGTATTATAGAAAAGATACTCGGTTCGCCGATGCCGAAAAAATCTGTAGACACTGATAAGTATCACACTATCAGTCTCGATGACTACGATGAGGTCATAGAAGATGCGCCGGCAGAGACGTACATACGTGTTGCGGAACTGAGCAATCTTGATGGGATTCCCGATCTGAGAAAGGAGATATACGACGGAAATATCGTGATTGTCGATATCTCGCTGATAAAGCGGGACAAGATGATACTCGAACGCGCGCTTCGTGACCTGCGGGATGTGGTAAGCGATGTGCATGGGGATATCGCAGGGCTCGGTGAGGATATGGTGATCACGACTCCAACCGGCATCAGGATCGATCGTACACGGCTTGGTGGGCAGACGACGGCATATTGATATGAAGATCAACAGCCCTCTGCAGGCTTACGAGTACCTGCCGAAGACGAACTGCGGGGACTGTGGGGAACCGACATGCATGGCGTTTGCCTCGCATCTGATCGATCGGTCGATGAAGGCAGAGGAGTGTCCGCCCCTGCTCGGCGAAGAATATAACGATAATTATAACACGCTCGCCGATCTGCTTGCGCCTGAGATACGCGAGGTCGTAATCGGAACTGGCGACCATGCGATCACCATCGGCGGGGATGATGTGCTGTATCGGCACAAGCTGACATTCTTCAATAAAACCGCCTTCGCTTATGACGTGTGGGACACAATGAGCGAGGAAGAACTGGTCAAACGCGTCAACGATATTCAGAACTACAAAAAATTTTACATCGGCGAGTTCCTGACACTTGACGCGGTTGCGATCAGATGCACATCCGGCGATGCGGATCAGTTCGCGCAAACGACCGCGAAAGTGATGGAAACGACCGAACTGCCGCTTCTGCTATGTTCGCTTGATCCGGAAGTTCTCGGTGCAGGGCTTGCCGTTGCTGCCGATCGAAAGCCACTGATCTATGCCGCAACTACTGAAAACTGGCGCGATGTTGCAGAGCTTGCACTCACACATAACGTCCCTGTAGCGCTCTCTGCGCCAAACGATCCGGATGCCTTGAAATCGCTTGCACTGACGTTTGCGTCGGCGGGCATCACCGATCTCGTGCTCGATCCCGGGACGTTTCCGACAGACGGGCTGCGGGACTCCTTTGAGAACTTCCTGAAGATCCGGCGTGCAGGGATCGATGGGCAGACCGATATCGCATATCCGCTGATGGCGGTTCCCATGACCGTCTGGGAACGTTCCGATGGCATAAGTGCGGCATACTGGGAGAGCGTGCTTGCATCGATCTTCACGGTCAGGTACGGGGACATCATGATCATGCACAGCATCGAGCCGTACTCGCTTCTTCCGGAACTGCATATCAGGGACACGGTCTACACCGACCCGAGAAAGCCGGTGATGGTCGATGCGGGCGTCTTTGAGGTCGGATCGCCTGACCGGAAGTCGCCGGTCTTCATAACAGCGAACTTTGCGCTAACCTATTACACGGTGGAGAGTGATCTGGCGTCCAATGACATCGACTGCTATCTCGGCGTGGTGGACACCGACGGAATCGGCGTCGAGGCGGCGGTAGCAGGCGGGCAGCTCAATGCGGCAAAGATCAAGGATATGTTCGATTCAGCCGGTTTTGATGTGCAGGAGAAGACCGATCACGGCGCAGTTATCCTTCCGGGACTTGCTGCACGGCTGCAAGGGGATGTTGAGGATGAGACTGGACTTACCGTGATGATAGGACCTCCTGATTCAGGGCAGATTCCGAGATGGATGGAATCGAAGTGGGAGTCGTGAGATTTTCACTTTCACCCCGCTCTTGGATCACTGATTTATATATGTGGGCTGATGTGTATATCAAGGACTTGCACAGCCCTACACGATTCTGGGCGGACCTGCAGATTCCCCCCCTCTTTTTATTTTTTTGTTTGGATCGGATTAGGTCTCCGATTTTGATATTTTATGGCGTATGAAGATAGTTATTGATAGCAGCATTGTTAGAATCAGGAGAGACTCTATTGCAAATTTTTCTATTGACTCTTCAAAAATAAAATGTATTAATATTATTGCAATGGCTTCAGATATGATGCCGCCGATAGATCCAAAGATACGACCCCACAGTGGGGTAGATTTCTGCTTCTCTGGTGACGGTTCTTTGTCTCCCCCAACGATAGTAGTAGGTCCTGTGTAGATAGTGGAATCTTTCACGGGCCCAAATGCAGCACTAATTCCACCCTCCTTCGCATTGGCGCTGCTGCCACCAGTCGGCACCTCGTCTGATATTTTTCTCTCAGTCACGTTTCCAGCCTCATCGAAGACCAATATCTTGATCATGTTCCTGAGTCCGACCCCTGAGACCTCATCGAGGACATCGAAAACATTGTTTGCCGCATCAACTGCGTTTCTTGGATCGAATCCCTCAACATTCTTTAGATTGTCTGCAACACGCATCAATATTTCGTTTACCCGATCAACCACATCCATCCCAAGCTCATTCGATATGCTCTGGTAGCACCCCTCTGCTAATCTAATCTCGGAAACCGCATCCATAATTTTTTGGTTGCTCTCTTCCCTGTAGCCGTCCCGAATCAACCCAAGTGCCGTGTAGAGGTGCCTGCACCCATCGCATGTCTTGCTGCTGCAAGCACCAGTTTCGCCCAGACTGCCGAAACTCTCCGATGCCTCGCCAAGATAGTTGATCGCCAGATCGAGCAGACGATTCTGTTTTTCCGCTTCTTCTTTGTGCAGATCGATCTCCCGCACACACCGCTTCGCCTCATGGCTTGCGATTGCACCCTTGAGTCTGATTATGTCCGCGCCATCTGCAAACTCAAGCGCGGCTTTCATCTCCGCAATTGTGCTGTCGAGCAATGCTATCGCCTTGCCCGCATCCTCTTCTGTGATGTTCTGCACCGAATACGAGAGCGCCCGCGTGAGGTGCGCATCCATCAGAAGCGAGCGCGGCATTCTGGCAAGCGGCAGTCCGTGCGTCTCTTCGTATCTCTCTGATGCTTCGCGATACAATTCCGCCGCATCAGAGACGAGTTTCTTGTGATCCACTTCAGATGATGTAAGCTTCGCCTCATGTTTCCTCTGGTCTGCGATCATGCGCAGAGAGACCGCAAGCCAGTTGAGCGCGTTCGGGTACTCCGGGCGGGCGTCCGGGTGGATCTTCTCGATCGTCTCTTCGAGGTTGCTTTTCGCTTCCACTGGGTTGGATCGATCGAGATATCCCTTTCCGATATTCGAAAACGTTATGCCCACCATGTGCCGATTTCCAATATCCTCAGAAATTCCCATACTCCTTTCATAGTACTCGATTGCATGATCCCACTCGCCCATATGAGCGTACACCAGTCCAAGGTTGTTGTAGGTTGCGGCAAGCCCATGCTGGTCCTCAAGAGCCTCAAAAGTTTCCATACTCTTTTCGTAGTACTTGATCACACGATCCCACTCACCTTTATGATAGTACACCAGTCCAAGATTGTTGTAGGTCTTAGCAAGCCCATGCTGATCTCCAATATCTTCAGAAATTCCCATGTCTTTTTTGTAGTACTCGATTGCATGATCCCACTCACCTTTATGATAGTACACCGATCCAAGATTGCCATAGGTCTTAGCAAGCCCATGCTGATCTCCAAGAGCCTTAGAAATCTCCATACTCTTATCGAAGTACTCGATTGCAAGGTCCCACTCGCCTTTACTGGCGTACGCGTTTCCGAGATTGTTGTAGGTCTTGGCAAGCTCATGCTGATCTCCAAGATCCTCAAAAATCTTCATGCTTTCTTCGAAGTACTCGATTGCACGATCCCACATACCTTTGTCTTCGTAAACCGGTCCAAGATTGTTGTAGGTCTTAGCAAGCCCATGCTGATCTCCAAGAGCCTTAGAAATCTCCATATTCTTATCGAAGTACTCGATTGCAAGGTCCCACTCGCCTTTACTGGCGTACGCGTTTCCGAGATTGCCGTATGCTTTGGCAAGCCCATGCTGATTTCCAATAGCATCAAAAATTTCCATGCTCTTCTCGTAGTACTCGATTGCGCGATCCCACTCGCCTCTTCTGTAATACAGTATCCCAAGCTGCCCCAATATCTTTGAAACCTCTTTTTCATCACCCCGCTCCTGAAATTCTGCTAACGCTCGCTCATAAGACTGCATCTCTTCATCCGAAATCTTTCCCCTCCAGATCGTCTCCGCCGCCTCAACTTCGCCTCCGTATTTCAGACCACCAGAAACACCCCCGAACTCAGAAACCCGCGCCCTCCATGCCCAAAAATCCGGAGCAGATCGTGCGATGATCCCGAGCGAGACTTTATCCACCCAGATGATGATCGGCTGCTTGATCTTTGCAAATTCCTCTCTCGTGTAATTCAGAATCCGTGCAAGGTCTTCCAGTTCAGGCTTTTCAGGCGGCAGGTATACAAAAAAAGCAGCATTATCGCCACGATATCGGTTCAGCGTGTATGCCAAATCGTTCGCTTGTATCCCTATTTCAGATCTTCTTGCACCCCCACTCGAAGATACACGCTCTAGGTGCCGCGCTATCTCATCCCTGGTGGATGCGGTCTCGCCCACCCCGATCTTTACTTTGATTATTTTTATATTTTTATTTAGAAATCTATTTTCCAACTGTTGCGCTATCTCATCTCTGGTCGATGCGGTATCACAATCCGCAAAGTAGATTCCACCATCCGAATAGTACATCTCGGTCTCGAGTTTCAGTAATTCCTGCTCATTTTCTAGCATGATCGTCCATGCTCTTTAAGATCGAAAGCACAACCGGATGCACGTCCCACCAGATATCACCGTTGTATTCCACAATGCTTAAGTTGTGGAGAAGCCCTGGAATCTCCGCTCTGATATTCTCGTCATCGATATAGATCGACTTTGTGTCGCGAACCTCTTTCAGCGCGGTATATTGTGTCTTCTTTGATAAAATCCTCTTAAAATCATTTTTTCTATCGTTAACGGCTCTTTTAACATCATCGTAGATGATCCCATCTCCGCCCCGTACGATAGCTTCAACGCATGAATCCTTGATGATGCGAACAAACTCCCGTGTGATGCCCGCGCTCATTTCAGTGGCATATCGGAGCGCATCTTCTTCGATAAGGTCCGGGTGCATTCTCAATCTCGATAAATCACTGAAAACGTCTTCACCATCTTTACATGGAGTACCGTCTCTGTTTGTGACTGCGATGTTTGGCAGAATGATAGTGTCATCAAAACTCTGCTGGATTACAGTGAATTCGCTGGAATAAACAGCGCTTATCGGTATGGTGTAGATGATAGCGCAGTCGGGTTTGGATAAGACCTGTCCATAACCATAGTACAGTTTTTTTCCGATATCAAGAGGCGATCCATCGATACCATCAATGATGATCAATGCATCATATCCTGCAAGTTTTACCTGAGTTACCATCGAATTGATAAGTTCGATAAGCCGGCTGATTCTTGGTTTGAGTTGCTTCCGCACCGATTCTCGTGTTAAACTCTCTTGTTGATATTTGGCGACAAACAATTTCTGAAACATCACTCCAAGACCTCTCCGCTCCTCTTTAATCTCCTCAACATCCTTTGTTACCTCGCCAACAAACTCTTCAATCTCATTTAAGATCGCCTTATCAATCTTCACACCAGCGCTGTCTGCTTTATGGTATAGTTCATACGCCAGACTGAAGAGTATATCCGAATAATCAAGATCAAAAACATCGAGCACATCAGTTACATTGTATTTAACGATCAACAGACCCTGATGATTCTCTTCCAGATCGAGTGCAAGTTTATTCAGTTCTGTTGACTTGCCATACCCCCGGTGCCCACTGAATAATATCTTCTGCGCATCTGCACCGAATATCCTTATTTTGAGTTTCGTTATCGCAGGATCTTCTTTTTTATTTAGAATCCTGTATGCATAATACTCATCCAGATCTTCCTTATCTAACGTCTATCTCGGATCAAATACCCGAATCACATCATTTAATGTCTGGGCTTGCATCACATTCACCTCTGGTATGGTATAGTCAGTGGCGCATCATAAATCATCTTCCATACACAATTTCACTTTCACCCCGCTCTTGGATTACTGATTTATATATGGGGGCTGATGTGTATATCAAGGACTTGCACAGCCCTACACGATTCTGGGCGGACCTGCAGATTCCTCCCCTCACTTTTTTTATTTTTTTAACAACTCCAGCCATACCTCCAACCCGTAAGATTCATTGCTGGTCCCGCTCGCATTATCTATCAGACCGCGTGTAGTCAGTAATTGAATCACCAAACGTCTTAAGTAGTATCAAATGAAATAACCAAATATATGAAAGCAGGTGAAGCGATGAAAACATTGAGAATATCGCGCAGCACACTCCAGCGATATGCTACGGATGGTTTGATCGGTAGAACTAAAATAGGGCGATATTTTGATTACCATGAGGAAGACATATTTAATTTGTTAAACAACGGTGTTAAACGGAAGACTTACATTTATTCGAGGGTTTCAACATATAAACAAAAAAAAGATCTTCAGAATCAGACAGAAATGTTAAAAAACTTTGCGTTTAACGTTGGCTATCAAATTAACGGGGTTTATTCAGACATTGCATCCGGTATATCTTTCGAGAAAAGAAAGCAATTTTTCGAGTTATTGGATGAGATCATGGAACATAAAGTGGAACGGGTTATAATTGCATATAAGGATCGTTTAAGCCGCGTGGGTTTTGATCTGTTTTATTATTTCTTCAAACAGTTTGGCACGGAGATAACAGTTGTTTCGGAAGTAGGCAATCACAAACTTGATTCAGAAGAGATATTTGAGGAGATAGTGTCTTTGCTCCATTGTTTCAGTATGAAACTTTATACCAAGCGGAATAAAACGAAGATAGAGGTAGCTTTAAATGAAAGTTAAGCGCACAGAACAGATTTGGCTACCACCAAGCGATAATTTAAGCTACATCTGCCATCTGTCCAAAAACCTCTTTAATGAAGGGAATTACATCGTCAAACAGGAGCTTATACAGAACGGTAAGTGGACTCGTTTCAACACCCTAAATTATCAACTTAACAAAGGGGTTAGCGATAACTACACGCTTTTACCATCCCAAACAGCAAACCGAATACTTTACACGCTTGATAAATCATGGAAAGCGTTTTTTATTGCGATCAAGGATTGGAAAGTCAACCCGAAAAAATACAAAGAAAAACCGGAGCCGCCACATTACAAAAAGAAGGATGGCGAGCACATACTCATATTTACCACTCAACAGGTAAAAATAAAGGATAGTTATCTGTTATTTCCAAAAATGGCAGGTATCGATCCAATAAAAACCAGATTAGGAGATGATACAAAGCTAAAAGAAGTTAGAATAATCCCAAAAGGGATGGGGTATGTTTGCGAGATAGTCCATGAAATAATCGTGGAATCTCTCAACCTGAACCCTGGTAACGTTGCAGGAATTGATTTAGGAGTACGTAACATCGTAACTATGGCAAATAACATCGGAGAGCGACCGATTGTTATTAAGGGCAGTTTCGTAAAATCTATGAATCAATACTACAATAAGAAGCGTGCTGAACTGAAAAGTACCTACGATCTTCAAGGAATTAAGAATGGAATCCGATTGCGCAGGCTGCATGACAAAAGAAACCGTAAGATGAAGGATGCCATGCATAAACTCAGTAGATTCATCATTGACTGGTGCATCCGGCACGACATCGGGATTCTTGTAATCGGTCATAACGACAACTGGAAACAAAAGGTTAATCTCGGAAAAAAGAATAACCAGAACTTCGTTTCAATCCCTTACTACATCCTGATCCATGATCTAAATTACAAAGGTGGAGAGGTCGGGATTAAGATAATAGAGCAGGAAGAGTCGCACACCTCTAAATGCAGTTTCCTTGATGATGAATCAATCGAGCACCATGAGAAATACGCGGGTAAGCGGATCAAACGCGGTATTTTCAGGTCAGCGAAGGGAATACTGATAAATTCCGACGTACAGGGCGCATTAAACATAATCAAAAAAGCAATCCCGAAAGCGTTCTCGAAAGAGAATGCGGACGAGATAGAGGATGTAAGGCTACATCCATTGCGATGCACATTTGGAGGTATCACATGAACTTATCTGAATCAAAAAGTTTAGATTTGATAGCCTAAGCGACTCTGAAAGAAACATGATCGACCCATCCGGACTCCCGGAAAACCCAGGGTGCTATCTCTTCAAAGATGCCGCTGATAACATAATCTATGTTGGGAAGGCAAAGAATCTCAAAAAGCGCGTCCACAGTTACTTCCGGAGACGCGAGCGCGACCCGAAGACCGAGGTCCTCGTAGAAAAAGCAGATTCTGTCGATTTCATCGTGACGGACAGCGAACTCGAGGCGCTGATCCTTGAAAACACCCTGATCAAGCGACACCAGCCGAGATACAATATCGATCTTAAGGATGCGAAGAGTTACGCATACATCCGGATCACGGACGAGGAATTTCCGCGTATCGGGATTGCACGGAGGTTAGACGGAAGCGGAAGTTTCTTTGGTCCGTTTGTCACTGCGAAGGAGCGTGATTATATCCTTTCGGTCGTAAAAAAGACATTTAAACTACGGTCATGTCGCAAACTCCCGAAACGGGCATGTCTCAGGTACCATATCGGGTCGTGCAGCGCGCCGTGCATCGGAAAGATCAGCAGCGAGGAGTACCGCAAGCAGGTCGCCCGGGCGCAGTCGCATCTCCGCGGGAATACGAGCGATCTGATCCGGTCTTTATCGCAGGAGATGGCAGAAAAATCGATGGAACAGGAATTTGAGCGGGCGTTAGAACTCAGGAACCAGATCGCTGCCATCGAGCGTTTTGCAGAGCGCCAGTATGTGGATCGGCAGAAGAACTACGATGAGGATATCATCAACTACGTGAAAAGCGATTGTAAGGTCTATCTCATGCTCTTCAACGTGTACAAGGGCATGCTCGCAGACAAGCAGGAGTTCGTCTTCGATGAGCGCGAGGATGTGATCGAAGAGTTCCTTGTGCAGTATTACTCAGAGCACGACCCGCCGCCCGAACTGATCCTGCCTTCGCAGGTAAGTGACGTGATCCAGGATTTCCTCATCCGTAGGAGCGGGCGTCGGGTCAGGATCACGGTCCCGAAGCGGGGGGATAAGAAGAAGCTGCTCGATCTCGTCGGGAAGAATATCGAAATTTCATTCTTTGGCGGGCAGATCAAACTTGAGGCGCTGAAGAATCTTCTCGGGCTTTCCCGCGTCCCCATGGTCATCGAGTGCTTCGACATCTCCCACCTCTCAGGCACGTCGATGGTCGCATCGATGGTGCAGTACAGGTCAGGAAAGCCTGATAAACGGAATTACAGGCGATTCAAGATCAGGACGGTCGAGAAGATCGATGACTTCGCTGCCATCGCCGAGGTCGTGCGGAGACGGTACACACGCCTGAAAAGGGAGGATGGCGAATTCCCGGATCTGGTAATCATCGATGGCGGGAAGGGGCAGCTCTCGGCAGCCCGCGGGGAGATCGGAAGACTCGGGCTCAGGATTCCAATCATCTCCATCGCCAAGCGAGAGGAAGAGATCTATGTGCCGGGTCTCACCCATCCCCTGCCTGCTGACCGGAAGGACAAAGCATCGCTCTTTGTTCAGGAGATCCGGGATGAGGCGCACCGGTTCGCAGTCGCGTACCACCGGCTGCTCAGACGAAAAGCGGTGGTGTCATGATCTTTCGGCTCTCTGGTAATTCGCGTTGCACACACTTTTTCGCCCTTCCAGAGGATCTGGCCATGATAAGGAAGATTAAACCACAGAGGACACGGAGGACACAGAGTGTTGTTATTTTTCCCTTTTGCCGCCTCTGTGTCCCTCTGTGCTCTCCGTGGTTTTCCAAAACCTTATTCCGAAAATATCAAAAAGTCTCACGGGTTTTAGTCACTGCAACGCGAGATACCCAAGACCTGATCTTTCGCGGTTTGCGGTGTGACGTTTATAGCCGTTGAAACCGAACAACTCTTCTGAAGTTCAGACCGACCATGTTAGAACACTCAACCCACCACGGCTACCAGATCCACCTCGCAGATGCCGTCTACGAACCAGCCGAGGACTCCTACCTCTTGATCGACGCCGCACTAAACGAGATCGCGGGATCGAATCGGCGCCTGCGCATCCTTGAGATCGGCACCGGATCAGGGATCGTGACAGCGGCTATGATGCGAGATGCGCCGGAACACAGATACGCAGCAACCGATATCAGCCCCCACGCGATAGCGTGTGCAAAGGCAAACCGCGTGCCTGCGATCCGTGCAGACCTCTTCAGAGGGCTCAGGGGCAGATTCGATCTGATCATCTTCAATCCGCCGTACCTCCCGACCGCACCAGCCGAGCGGGTCGATGGCTGGCTCGATCACGCATGGAATGGCGGGGCTGATGGGCGGGCGGTCATCGACCGGTTCCTCGGGCAGGCGCCAGCATTTCTCGCAGACCGCGGGAGCATTCTGCTATTGCTCTCGTCGCTGACCGGCATCGAGACGGTGTGTGAGCACATGGCGTCGGTGGGGCTTGTGGTGCGCGAGGTGGCGAGCATCCGATGCCCGGGCGAGCGGCTTGTGGTGCTGCGTGGATCACTTTCGTCAAAATAGAGTATAAAATATAATTTTGTTGTGTGCCAATCGTTGTTGTGGATCGTTATACAGCCTGCAGTTATGTACAGAGATTGTTTGGTTTGAGTAAGCTGGGTTTGGTTAATTTTTTATTCATCTTTTTCTGCGCTAACGTACATTTCCATGTCGCCACGAGAATATACTTGTTCTAAAATTCCCTGTAAAGCTTCAGCGAGTTTTTTGGCAGCCACATAAAACATATATATCCGAGTTCCATCGAGGAGAACTTTATCGTCTTTCTTGATGCCGGGCATTTGAAGGAAGTCTATATACACATCTCTATGGGTAGCTTGAATATATGCAAGATTTGAGTAGTGAACTGCAGATATATCTGGTACAATATCTTCCGGATCGAATCGGTAAATTTCTCCTAAATCGATTAAAACTGATTTTGCTTCTTCGTCTGAAGCTCTTTCTTCTTCCAGTAAATCCTTTTCTTTTTCAGTAGTCATAAAAATCAAGCCTGCCCTGAAGCTAGTATAACATTTTCTCCATATTGTTGTCCTTCACCTGCGAAGAATTTATCAGTCCAAATTCTGCCGTTGCATTCATATTGAACCATAGTGGCAACAGCTAATGGCTGTACTTTTTGCCTTATCACTTTCATGTAGTAATCCAAAATAGCATTATCCATACATTCCGTTCCATCCCTATCATCTATTGAAGCATATGACAGAAATGTTAATGCAATAATTTTTTTTGCTTTCAAATTTAAACGATAAACAGGATGTTGCATATCGCTTATGTCTTTTTCAAGTAACCCGAGATTTGTAAGATTGGCAAGAGCTTTTCTAACGGTTGGTGCTCTAGCTCCAGTCATCTCTTCAAAATATTTGGGTCGATAGTCGCGATAGGGGTCAGCTACAACCTCTTCAATGATCTTTGTCTGTACATTATCCCCAAAAAGTCCACCGTAGGGTTTGTCGAGATACATCTCAAATTCCCTTGGTAACTCTGGTAAGTGTTCTTCTGCCATGTTAATTCATTCATAGCATCTTCTCTTATTAAACCTTTGTCTTATTTTCTGTAACAGAAAATATTTTTTCCAATTGCTTTTTATGTCTATGATGGGGAACTTCAAGATCATAGTGCGATATCCATTGGGATGCCCACGCCTGATTTTCTAATTTAACTACTTTTTCTCCTTTATATCGATATGTATAGTCCCGAAACCTTTGACTTTATATACCCATCTTCTTCCGCATGGGACGACGAAATAAAGTCATAAAATTAACAGAAAAGAAAATAAGGTATATAATTCGGGCGAAGACCAAAAATGACAGTACTAAAAACATTGCGCAGGACATGAAATTAAGTGAATCCACTGTTAAGAGAGTCTGGATGCACTGGATAAAGCACCATGAGCCGATACCGATTAAAAAATTTGGCCGGAAGAAGAAAGAAATAGATGAAGGCTCGGAGGAGCTAATACTCAAGGTGCATGAAGAGCAAAAATTGGGCGCGAGAAGGCTGGAGAAAATAATCGAGTTCAAGTACGGGAAGCACATTCCGCATAACCGCATCCATCAAGTTCTTTTGAAAAATGGGCTTGCACAGGAGAATAAGAATAAAAAGAAACGTCGAAAAGACTGGATCCGGTACGAACGGAAGCATAGCCTGACCGCCATCCATTTAGACTGGCATACGAGTAAGATCAACAGAAAAGAAGTGTCAGTGGCTTTGGATGACAGCTCACGATACATTCTGGCAGGCGATGAATTTGCTGCGGCTACTGGTGAAAACAGCATCGGTATTGTGGCGGCTGTGCTGAATGAGTATGGCGGGATCCGAAAGATAGAACAGGTAATAACCGATAGGGGAAGCCAATATTATGCGAATAAGAAAGACAAACATGGCGAGAGTGAAAGCAAGTTTGAAGCATTCCTGAAGGGGCACGGCATAAAGCACATCAAAGCAAGGGTTAAACATCCGCAGACTAACGGAAAGGTCGAAAAATGGCACGACCTGTACGAAAAACAACGAATAAAATTCAAGAGTTTTGCAGATTTTGTAAAGTGGTACAATACAGTACGATACCATGAAAGCCTGGATACAAAACATTATCTTCAGACACCGGAAGATGCATTCTGGTCAAGACTTCCGGATGGGTGTAAGCTGAACGTCTTCCTCAAGCGGATGGGGGCAGGATTGTGAGAAAAATTGGAAAGTGGGGGGAGTATATAAAGTCAAAACATTTGGGACTATACA
>JAUVWP010000152.1 GCA_030604085.1 Methanosarcinales archaeon
AGGAGGTGCCGGATCCGGAGCGGATCGTACGTGCATGTTGTAGCGATGTTGCCGTAATTGATGAGACCGCGGGTGGTCCGGAAATCGAGCAGTTGATCCGGGAGAGACTTGCTGCAAGGGGCGTGTCTGTGATCGTTGCACGCGGGGAGTGCAGGAAAGGGACTGCCTGACAATCTATGTGTTTTATCCCCGCTGAGAGCGGGAGCGGGCGCAGAGTTTCAAGACTGCGTCAATCCTCTGCGTACTTTTGCGGACTCTGTGGCACACAAGTACCCTGAAACAACCTGTTCACAAACAAAAAGATACTTACGCTCGCTTAACCCGCATAATCACAAACACAGCAGCAAAAAATCCAACCAATGTACAAACCGATCCTGCGCCGGATTCTTTATCTGTTCTGGTGGTAGTATTCGCGGTAGCCGCAGTGGTGATCGTTTGATCTGGAGTATCGATCGTTTGTGTAGAGTGCACCGCCGGATTCACTGTGATCGATATGTTCTCTGAAACGACAGTTCCATCGTAATCATGAGTATCCACAAAGTGCGCAACAGCAGGCGGCAGTTCGACAGAACCTGCCCGGTTCATCCTCATGCTGTAACCGAATGTGTGGCTCTCGCCCGCCGCAAGAACCGTTCTACCGCCGGATGCGCCATCGATCAGCACAGCACCCTCTGGGAGGGAATCAGACACATCGATGCTTGCCAGCACAGTCCCGGTATTCTTTACCAGGATTTCAACGGCAACGATCCCGCCCTCCTCAATCGTCTCCGGATCCACTCGTTTTGACAGCTCTATCTTTGGACCATACACTGCAATTACGGGGGAGTTCGAGTGTGCCGCATATATTCTACCATCCCCGCTCCATTTTGCAACCGCAGCCGGGATAACATAACCCTCTTCATTCGGCTGCATGGGCTTCAATCGGTATGTAAAACTCCTGGACTCGCCGGCTAATAGATCCAGTTCCCAGAGAAGCGACGAGTTCTCATACGGTTCAAATTCGGGCGGCATGGTGTCGCTCACAACGATCGAGTTGATGGGACGTGTGCCGTCATTCACCAGCGAGATAGTGACCGTGGCAATCTCATCCATGTATACGTTGTCATTTATTGATTTTGATATCCTGAACATGCCAGAAACTTTCACAGGGTAGGATTCGGAATGCGAATATTTTACATCTCTTATATCATAGCACTCGATGTTTACTGTCAGATTGAATATGCGATCCTCAATGACGGAAGGCAGACCAAACCGCAATGTGATCGGATCAAACGCGGTGGTATCGGTTTTGCCATCCATGCGTCTACCTTTCTCAAGAGCGCTGCAATGGTAATGCGTCTTTCCAACAATCACTTCGAGACCGTCCATATCCACATTAACATCCACGTCGTGTGCCTCGGCATCTCCGGTGTTCTGGATGGTGAGGTCCACCTCGATGTGTGCTGAGTATGCAAAGTACTCATCCCGGTCAGTCACAAATTCCACATCAAAGCGCGGAACACCGATTGGTTCCATCTTGATCTCTGCCCAGAACTCCTCTGGCAGATCGGTTGTCCAGTCCGAAGATGGCACCGAGAATTCAAGAGCTGTTATCCTGATCTCATCTTCATGGATGTAGTCCTCTCCCTCCACAAGCGTTTGATCTGAAACAGTGATACCGTTCTCATACAACCGTATCCCGACAAACATGGTCTCGTTCTGGTCAGATCTCGGAAAATTATAAGCCTCTACGGTAAAATTTCCATTCGAGATCGTTTCACCAAGATGAAGTTCCTTTGAGTTGCCACATGCCCATTCCAGATCGTCCTCGTCATAAGCAGAGGCGATGCTTGTGCACAGGAGGATGATCAACAAAAGATATGCAAATGATTTCATGCGTTCTAAATTCTTTTGATCTGAAACAGTGCAAACACAGCAGCGATGAACCCGACTAGAGTATATAGTGGGGTGATGCCGTTCTCCAAATGAGTATCTTCAGTAGAATCTTCCGAGAGTTCCGGATTAGTGTGAAATATGGTACCCTCTGGCGTGCTCATGGGGGCTGCCCCTGATGACTCTTTGACTCTTCGTGTCGAGGTTGTGGATAGCGTAGAAGTGGTTTGAATCGGGGTTGGCGCATCATCGGGCAATACAACTATACCCTCTTCTGTATGCTTATCAACATACAGTGTCACAGCCTCTTCGCCTGTTATGTAGCTTCTGGTGATCTTTTCGTAATCTTCCCCGGTTCCCGGATCGAACCATTCGATCTTAAACGTATGCAACTCCTCTTTGTCCTCTTCGAACTCGTACTCGCCATAGTCTTCAGAACTGTCTGAGGCGACGCTCATATACTTCTTGTAATTCCCATCGATGTAGAGGTAGACGTTCAGATCATCATCGTCAAGGTTGTTCACATACACATGAGCACTGATCTTATCCTCGTCTTCGGAATAATCATCGGTCAGGAGTACGATGGTTGTTACACCTGTTATCGTGTGCTCTTCAGCCTTCTCATACCATTTATCGGTGTCTGTATCGAACCATCTGATCGTGAATGTGTGCGCTCCTTCTTCCATGCTATAATCATCGTACTCCTTGGTCTTGCCAGATGAGACGCTCTTGAAACCCTCATCATTTCCATCGACCAGTAGATGAATATCCAGTTTGTCATCATCGACGTTCTTCACATACACGGTAACGGTGTGTGTTTCTGTGGTTCCAGCCGGCGGGCTTCCGAGGGTTACCATGCCGCCGACCCACTCCGCAGGTATTATGATTTGGTTC
>JAUVWP010000004.1 GCA_030604085.1 Methanosarcinales archaeon
TCAAACAGGCGCAGGAGATCGAACTTGAGATGCAGAAACTTGCAGAGACTGTGCGAGAGACTGTTGAACAGGAAGGGCCGCCAAAACCTCTTCCGATGTACGGGTGATCATGATGAGATGTATTGCACTGACAGGGATATCAAATCATGTGATCAACGACTTGAAGAACCGCTTGCTACGGACCATCGAGATCAGGAGCCCACACAACTTCTCTGGCGTATTGCACATTGATATTGGCGATCCTGTGTTCGTATCCTCGACCAGCCCAAACGACATCACAGCAGGCACAACCGGGCTTGTTGCGCGGGTGCAGCGGCGTGACATCAGCATATACCGGGTGGTTCAGAGCAACGATTTCTTCTATGAAGAGCGGGAAGCGATGATGGCGCGTGTCCAGCTGGTCGCAGAGTGCAGCGGCAGGGTGCAGCGCATCATAAACTCGGAATTCGGCAATGCGCTGGTGGTGGATGTGGAAGAACGACCGGTCTATGCTGCGCAGTGAGTTTTGCGTGGTGGGGCGGGAAATATCTCTTCTCTACGGCGCCATGAAGATATTCACCGACTGCGGGCAGGGGAAGTGCGGACACAATGAGGCACGGCGGGTAATCGAAAAGTGGAAAAGCATTAATCTATTGAAAAATCAATAAATGAAACAAGCCATGAACGGAGCAGAATTGAGAGTATTAGCAGGATTTTTCCCGGTAACTTCACTGACTTCTTAATACCATTAAATGAAAAAGTTCACACACCCGCGCACACTCTTCTGCCCCGAATGCGGCAGAGAAACCAGTGAGTTCTACGACAACCGGTGCAGAGACTGCTTTTAAAAAAGCGTAACCATAATCGAGTGCCCGCCCCTCATAAAGATCCGCATCTGTCCGGTCTGCGGCGCATACCACACCGCGGGAAAGTGGATCGAAGCGCCAGGTCAGAAAGAGATGTTCCTCTCTGAAATATCAAGATCGGTAAAGGCGCACCCGGACGCAAAGGACATAAAACTCGATTTCTATGAAGAAGAACTCGATCCGTCGAGATATCTGGTACATATCTCGGTAAGCGCGGTTATAAGCGGTCTCGACATCTCCGCAACCGCGGATACCGAGATACGGATCAAGAGAGAGACCTGTGATGCCTGCAGCAGGATTGCAGGGGGCTATTATGCCGGAATCCTCCAGTTGCGGGCAGATCACCGGCGTATCAATGAAGAAGAGATCGAACGATGCATCCAACTGGCAGACCATCGGTTAAACAAGCTCACGTCAAAGGGAGATCGGTTTGCATTCGTTTCCAAGATTGAGGAACTGAAAGAAGGGGTCGACCTCTATATCGGGTCGATCAGCGCATGCAAGCAGGTGGGAAACGCTATCCTCAAGGAACTCGGCGGGACGTCCGCCATATCATCATCCCTTGTCGGCAAAAAGGACGGCGAGGATCTGTACAGGGTTACCTGCGCGGTGCGGCTTCCTGAGTTCGTACGTGGCGATGTCGCGTCCATGTTAGGAAGGGTGATCGAGGTTACGCATCAGGACCGGCAGATTCACGGAACCGACCTCTCTGAGGGCTCAAAGGTATCGTTTGATGCGGACGTGCCTGCCGTGAGACTTGGCAGCCGGAAGGATGCTGTGACCGCGGTTCTGGTCGCGATCGAGAAGGACACGGTTCAGGTACTGGATCCAGAGACGTACGAGACCGTTCTTCTGAAGAAGCCCGCGTTTTTACATGCAGAAGCTGGAAGCGATGTCTGCGTGATCAAGACAGCGGAGGGGTTATTTCTGCTTCCGTAAAAAGGCTCTCTGGTAATTCGCGAGTGCAAGCGTCTCGTAGCTTAATTGTGCTGGTGTGATATTAAGTGCTTAGGGATCACGAATGGCACGAATAAACGAATTTCACGAATATTAAAATGGAATAAATTCGTGCCATTCGTGATAAAAACTGCCAGAAATAGACTAAATTCACGATAAACCCCTCAAACCCACCGTGATTGTGATTTCACTACACTATTCGATTGCGTCCCGCTCAATGTTGAACATATTTGAGAGGCGCCTCAGGTCTCATAGGGTTCATCACTTGTTCAGTCAGATGTTTCATCATCGGCGCCGCTTGCCACCAGCCGCCACTTCCCAGGTTTTCAGAATTTCAGAACCACTTTCCGGCCGCACGAACTGCATGAGCGATCAGATCGGCGCAGGACTCCATATCATCAAGCGACAGGACCTCGACTGGTGAGTGGATGTATCGCGTCGCAACACTGATCACTCCAGATGGTATCCCCGCGCGTGTCAGACTGATCGCGGTCGCATCGGTGGTGCCGCCGTCTGATACGTCCAGTTGATGCGCAATCTTGTTCTTCTTCGCGGTCTCTCGCAGCCACGCCAGCACCTTTGGATGCGTGATCACGCCTCTTCCGCCGGCATCCATCACCGTAATGACTGCACCCTTGCCGACCTCCATCGCGGACTCCTCTTTGGTGATGCCGGGATGATCGCCTGCCACGCAGACGTCGATTGCGATCGCAACATCCGGATCAAGCTCGAATGCAGCCGTTCTCGCGCCTTTTAAGCCCACCTCTTCCTGAGTCGTGAAGACTGCGTGTACGGTCGGCTTGATATCGCCGATCCGCTTCATCACCTCAATAAGCAGTGCCGCACCAGCGCGGTTATCAAGCGCCTTTCCGGTAACGCGGTCATCTGCAAGTCTCACAAGATTCTGGTCGATTGAGATCGAGGTTCCGATCTCGATGCCCATATCCGAAACTTCATCTGCCGATGATGCGCCGACATCGACGAACATGTCCTTGGCTTCCACCGGCTTCTTCCTCTCGTCTTCCTTCATGACATGCGGGGGCTTTGATCCGATCACGCCAAAACACGGATCTTTTGAGTGAACGATGACTCTCTGGTTGAGCAATGTCTGATCAAACCACCCGCCGACCTTCACGAACTTCAAGAATCCGTTATCATCGATATGCTTGACCGCAAGCCCGATCTCATCGATATGTGCGGCAAGCATGATGCTCGGGGTGGTACCCTTCTTCGTAACGATCAAGTTTCCGGGCACGTCCACCCGAACATCTCCGTACGAGGATAGTTCCTGACGAACAATCGCACGAACGTTGCCCTCGTACCCGGAGATCCCGTGAGCGTCTGATAACCGCTGCAACAGATCGTACATGACTATCCGAACAGTGCACCAAGTCCTGCCATGCCAGACTTTTCTTCTTCTTCCTTCTTCTCTTCTGCTGCCTCTTCGACTTCAGGAGCTGCTTCGGCAGCCGCTGATGCTGCTGGAGCCGCGGTACCTGCTGCTACTGCAACCGGCGCCACCGCTGCCTGCGAGATCGCACTCTCGATATCTACGTTCTCGAGTGCTGCGACAAGTGCCTTTGCTCTCGAAGTGTCCACGTCGATGCCTGCTGCACCGAGTATGCTGGTGATTCCTTCCTCAGTTATCTCTTTTCCAGCGCTGTTCAACATTAATGCTGCGTATATATATTCCATATTTATTACACCTCTTGTTTAGTATTATCTTATCCGAAAAGAAGACCAAGCCCTTCTGCCGCTTCCTCTTCTTTCTCTTCTCCCTCTCCTTCCCCGTTTTCCTCTGGAGCTGCCTCTTCAGTCTCCGCCTCTGTTGCAACTGCCTCTTCCGCCTCTTCTCCTGCCCCTGCCGCCGCTTCTGCCCCTATCATGAGCAGCCCTTGAAGCGACTCTCCAAGCGCCTCCGGATCTGTTATGCTTACTGCAAGCGCCATCGCACTCGACTGCGCCTTTGATAGCAGCAGATCGATGATAGCCGGTGCAGGTATAGCAGAGTTTACGCCGAGGTTTCTCGCATCAGAAGCTGCCTTTGCGAGTAGTGTCGGAATCGTTACCGGGGTTGGGTATGCGATCACGATCGCGAGATTGAATGCACCCGTTGTCGCTGTCGCGATATCGGTTGCGTACTTCGCCTCATCGATATCCAGTGCATCTGCTTCCAGAATCGTGCCGTTGTCATAGACAGAGCGGAGATCGAACCCGACGGTCATCGGGTATATCTCGAGCCGTGTGAGCATCTCAGAGAGCGCACGCGATACTGCCTCGCCGGCGTGCGCAACAACCTTGGTCTCACGGATCACGACTTTCCCTTTGTCGATTCTGGCTGGTATGCCCGCGTTCTGCAGATCGCCCACGATCGGACCGGGCGCAAAGGAGGTTGGACCCCCCTCGACCGTGATGTCGGCTGGTGCAATAGCACCTGCCCTGATCGGAGCCTCTGTTTTACTGGACTTAAGCAATTGGAAGAGTTTGAAAGGGTTTAAATCCGTGAAAATAAGCGCGGTCTGATCGCTAACAGACGATCCTATTGGACTTAGATCGCTGCCAGACTCATCGAGAGCACGGTGTATGAGGTTATTTCTGTAAATGCGTATCTTTACAACATCCTTCATGTTGCGGCGCATCTCTTGCAGTTGCTTTGCCGGTATGTCGCGAATTCCTGCAACCCCGACGACCGAGTATCTGCTGACCAACTGCTTGATGCTCTCGATCTCGTCGATCTTCCACTGTGGAACGTGTGATGTGCGGTGTTCTGTTGCTGCATCCGTAGCCATCACAATCACCTCACCCTCGCTGATTTGCCCATCGTTGTGGTCACATAGATGGATTTGATGTTCTGCACACCCTTGTCCAGCATCTGTTCGAGTCTGATGACCACGGCTTCGATGTTCTCTGCGACCTCCTCTGCCGGCATATCCCGTCGCCCGATAGGGGCATGGAAGGTCATCCGATCCTTTGACCTGAGTTTTATGCTGCTCCGGGTTTTGTGGATGATCTGGGCGATGTCCTTGTCAGGCGTCAACGGCTCAGGCATCTTGCCCCTCGGACCGAGAATCTTTCCGAGAATCTTACCGATGACTGGCATGTATGCGACTTCTGCAATGAAGAAGTCGTAGCTTTCAGCGAGGTCCCTTGCCTTGTTCTTATCATCGCCATAATCCTCGATCGTTTCAGGATCGATGATCAGGTCCGCGCCCGCACCCTTCGCCAGCAGTGCGGTCTCTCCGCGTGCGAAGACTGCAACCGCGATCGATCTGCCAAGTCCGTGCGGGAGTATGATCTCCTCGTCCACACGGAACCGTGGCTGGCTCAGATCAAGATTCTTCAAATTAATCGCCAGATCCATGCTTTCCGTAAAATTCCTGGACGGAGAATCCTCCAGTACCGTGTTAACAGCGTTTATTGTTTGTTCGTTCATGAATCCACCATCGTAGTCGTATTGACTCTTCGGTCTGCTACGAATGAGTTATATTACACTGGTCGGGTTGTACTTTAATGTATCGGTTGAGCCGGCTTTGTGTGCAGTCCCAAAATCGCAAGCACACGAAACCCCAATGCTCTTGCCCAATGCTCTTGAAAGCTATATTTGAAAGAGTTTATACGTAACCCCTATTCAAAAACGTGGCTGCACCCTATAAACGGGCATATCACATAAATTCCGACCAGAACGAATAGAACCCATGCAAACCAGTTACACGATCCATAGAATCCGGCATAATGTGCAGCGATTGTGAAGATAAATACCGAAGCGAGCAGTATCAGTATCCTCATCGACCTGACCTTCGGATACTGTATGTTGCTGATTATCAGCACCGACAGCATGGCAAATATGCCAGTCCCAGCGATCGCCAGATACTGCGAATCCACGAGATACAGCGAGAGCACAGCGAATGTACCTGCCGCCGTGATCGGAAGACCGCGAAACACAGGGAGATCGATTATACCGAACCTGACAAGCCGAAGCGTCCCGCAGATTAAGTATGCGGCAGAAACTGCGCATACGATGGCGTGATTGTAATCGCTGGCAATCGCATAATAGATGACAGCAGGAGCTACGCCAAAGGAGATGATGTCTGCAAACGAGTCGAGGTGCTCGCCGAAGACGCCGGACTCGAAGCGTCTTGCAACCGCACCGTCCACGCCGTCTGCAAGTGCAGCTGCAAGGATGAGGATGATAGCGCCATAAACGTCATCATTCAGCACAAAAAGGATGGCTGTGAACCCAAACAATATGTTTAAGATCGTGACCAGGTCTGGCAGTCGGATCAACCGGATGATTCCCGTTTCGTGTTCGCTACTGCTGCTATTCATCATCTGCTTCCTGATGTTTCTCGTGTTCCGGATCTTCGATAACACCGAAGGTGTCGATGCTCGATTTTGAGAATGTCGACACCGCATTAGCGATTACGGTTTTGCCTGCATACACCTTGTCTCCCCGCCGTATGACTGGTTCAAATCCTGGAGGGATGGTCACATCCACCCTCGAACCGAACCGTATCATGCCGATGCGATCGCCTCGTTTCACAAAATCCCCTTCCTTGATGTATGACACGATTCTGCGTGTTATTGTACCTGCGATCTGCGTGACTGTGCATTCGACGTCATCATTTTCGATAACAATCGCATTACGCTCGTTTCTAACCGAGTCTTTCGTGAA
The DNA here is from genome assembly GCA_030604085.1 of Methanosarcinales archaeon. Taxonomy (GTDB): domain Archaea; phylum Halobacteriota; class Methanosarcinia; order Methanosarcinales; family Methanogasteraceae; genus Methanogaster_A. The sequence goes on from JAUVWP010000004.1 coordinate 6,475, forward strand.
AGCCGGGATGCGGCTCCCCTTTATGTACCTGATGGACTTGATCCGCCCGGAGATCGGGGTCCTGTTAACATGCACATCATTGAAATTCATGAAGATATGCACATCGCCATTCTCGGCTGCCATGACCCTGCCATCGGCAGGCGATAGCATCACAGGTCTGGCAGATACCTCCTTTGGATCCGGTGCACGGGTTGGGTCACGGAAAAAGGCAAGGAAGAATATCGTTAGTAAAATAAAAAAGTATGCGGCGGTGCGAAATCCCGGATCATAGAATGCAGCCACCGACGATATCAGTGCGCAAGCCCATACAGTGAGGATCCACCAGATAGAGCCCTTCGCAATCCAGATCCTCATGCATCCTCCCGGTCACCCTTTACGTACGCACGCAGGAGTCTTATCATCGGGTCGATCACATCCAGATGCTCCGGAAGCGACTGCATCACAACATAAGCGATCACAAAGAGCGCGATCCCGGAGCCGAGCTTCGCGACATAATTATGCGCAATATCAAAGCTATCCAGAACCCACATACGACCCGCAATCTGAAAAGTGTGTTCACCAAACCAGTCATATCCGGTAACAACGACGACAAAGACATTCCTGGCCAGATTCAGCAGGTAAATCACCGGAACCGAAGCTACGAATGCGATCAGGGTTCTTTTCGCAGATGCACGCACGCAGAAGATCAGCCCCATAAAGATCGCGATGCTCTCGATAGCAATACATGCAAGAATGATCCTGACCTGATGCCCATTCAGTTCGATCTGGTTCCAGTATACCAGTTCTGCAGGCATATTGAACAGATGCAGGACATAAACGACCTGTTTTGCAGCGACTGCGATCAGGAATGTGTTGAGAATCTCGATCTCGGCAAACGGGTAGTAAAATAGACTTCCGAGCGCTGCCGCGGTTGTTATTGTCAGAAGCGTGCTCTCTGCATCCTCATAATGCATGTAGTTCCGAAGCATTGCGTGTGCTATGATCAGGCAGAAGATCGATACCGCAAGCACCAGCACGACATTGACGTAATCGTTAATCTCGATGTAATGGATCGGCTGGAGCGCCCAGTGCACCGCAAAGAAGAACCAGCCCGCGGCTCCTGCGAGAAAACGGTACCGCCGGTATTTGCCCGGTAGTGCGGATGCCGCAATCAATCACACAAGCGCAACGAATAGTACTTCTACAATCATCACATCACCTTTTGAGATTAGATGGTGTTATTTGGTATAATAACTTTTCATCCGTCAAATAAGGAAATCTGCAATCCGATCCGCTATCACCCTTCCGCAGTACATGCAGTGCAGTTCGACCCTCTCGCCGCGGCTTATCACAAATTTTGGCTTCACCGGCTCATCTGTGTTTGTGATGCAGTTTGGGTTTATGCACCTGACCACGCCCTCGATCCGCGATGGAAGGATCACCCGGTGCTTTTCCACGACCTCGTAATCGCGTATGATGTTAATCGTTGCATCAGGAGAGATGAGCGCAATCTTATCCACTTCCTCTGGCTTTAGTTCCCTGCCTTCGATCTTGACGATGTCTTTCTTCCGATCAGAGACGTTCATGACGACGCTTACCACCTCCTCCAGCCGATCCATGATGCCGAGGATGCGCAGCACATTAAGCGCCTGTCCCGCAGTGATGTGGTCGATCACGGTACCGTTCGTAATCCTCTTGACCCGCAGTTCCCGGTCATTGTGTCCATCAGGTTTCGGTTTCATCCCATCACCATCGAAAGGATCGCCATGCGCACAGGAACGCCGTAGAACGACTGTCTGAAGTATATGGCGTGTCTGCTTGCATCGACCTCCGGGTCGATCTCATTTTCCCTCGGAAGCGGATGCATGATGATTAAATTATCTTTCACATCTTTCAAGGTTTCCTTTGTTATTTTATAGCTACCTACGACCGATTGATACTCGCTCAGGTCTGGAAATCTCTCTTTCTGAATCCTTGTCAGGTACAGTACGTCCACCACATCGATGACGTCATCGATATCAGCCGTCTCCACGATCTCGGTCCCGCTCTCGATCAGACCGCCCTTCATCAAGTCAGGCATCTTCAACTGGTCCGGCGAGACAAGATAAATCTCAGCGTCATAGAGCGAGAGTGCATGAGCAAGTGAATGAACGGTCCTGCTATACTTAAGATCCCCAACAAGCGCAATTTTTGCTTTATTCAGTTTACCTTCCTTTCTTATCGTATACAAATCCAGAAGCGTCTGTGTCGGATGCTGCCCTGCACCATCGCCGGCATTGATGACCGGAACCGATGAGAATTCAGACGCCATCCGGGCGGCACCCTCCTTCGGATGGCGGAGCACGATCGCATCAGCATATCCGCTGATGACCGAGATCGTATCCGCGAGATTCTCGCCCTTAACGGCAGATGATGTCTCGATTGCTCCGAGATCGATGACATCGCCGCCGAGCCGTTTCATCGCAACGTCGAATGAAAGGCGGGTCCTGGTGCTCGGCTCGTAGAAGAGCGTCGCAAGTATCCTGCCGGATAGCGCATCCGATGATCCGGTGTGCGCAACAGGTTCGAGTTCCGAGGCGCGGTCAAGGATGCGGTCGATCTCATCACGCGAAAAGTCCTGTATCGTGATGACGTGCTGCATCACGCGGCCATTATCTCGCTGCCCCAATTTATGCACGATATAACAATCGCATTCATGCGTTAAAAATCCTTTTAACCTTTCACGCCTGCCGGTACGATCCGAGCACCTTTAACCTCGCGACCGTCCCCTCGATCGACTGCACGGCATCATGGATCGCATCGTCGTGGATGTGCCCCTGAAAATCGATATAAAATAGATAATCCCCAAGCGCCTTCCGGGTCGGGCGTGACTCGATCTTCGTGAGGTTGATATCCCGCGATGAAAACTCAGCAAGCAGTTCGTGAAGTGCGCCGGGTCGGTCTTTGTGCAGATCCACGATGATCGATGTCTTGTCCTGCCCTGACGGTTGCGGGACAGTGGTTCCGAGCACGATAAATCTGGTATGATTCTCATCGACATCCTGAATCTCTTCAAAAAGTATTTTAAGCCCGTATCTCAGCGCGGTATCCGCGGATGCGATTGCAGCAATACCGTCCTGAGCCGATGCGAGTTCCGCGGCGTGTGCTGTGCTTGCAGCCACCTGAATCTCTGCATCGTTAAAATGCCTCTGCAGAAACCGCCTGCACTGCGCGGTAGCCTGCGGATGCGAGATGATCGTTTTGATGGGCGCGGTCTCGCTTTTTGCAAGCAGGGAGTGTTGTATCGGAAGGATGATCTCGCCAACGATCGTTACATGATATTTCAGCAGCGCATCGAGCGTTGCCCCGACTGAGCCCTCGAGCGAGTTTTCTACCGGAACAACTCCGAAATCTACCCGATTTCCAACGGAAGCCGCAATCTCGCCGACGTCACTGAAATACACAAACTCAGCAGGCTCGGTACTCCATCTCTTTGCTGCCTGTTCGCTGAATGTGCCTGCAGGTCCGAGTACCCCGATCATCATCTTGCGGTCACCGCGGTTTATTGCGCTTCCGATCACGACGGAGAAGAGATCTGCCTTAGCTTCGGGAGGGTTCTCGGTCGTGCCGACCGCGATCCGCTCATCAGGGTACGCCACCTGCTCGCATACCGCAACAGGGATCGCGAACCCGTGATCCAGCAGGAACTTTGAGACCTCCTGCAGATCGAACCGTACATCAGGAAGGACGAAGACGGTCTTGCCAAGTTCCAGTTCGGATAGGATCATCTCCTTTGCGCGATTGATATCGCGGGCATGTGCCGTCACCGCTGCAAGCTCGGTCTGCTCGATCTTGAGTCTTGCAGACACGATCTGCATCGATGAGATCCCGGGCACAATCGCATCGCCCGCTTTTGCAAACCGTCCGAGACCGGAGAGCATTGGGTCGCCTGTCGAGAGTACCACGGCACCATCAGGCAGTTCTGAAATCCTCTTGTAGTCCTCGATCTCACGACATTCGCACCTGATATGACCCTTTGCCAGTTCGATCGCACGCTTTGATCCGTAGACCACGGATGCGTTCTCGATGGCGTCCGCCGCCTCTGCGGTCAACAGATTATTGCCTGCGCCAACGCCTACGATCTTCATTGTGGAAACTATGTGGCGAATAGTATTAAACGAGTTGGGTTCATCCGGACGGGTTGGCAGCATTGAAACGAAAACTTTAAATATGCCGCTACCTTATATAAAATGTGGTAAATCATGACCATATCCGCTATTGCGGGACTGTTAGTAACCGCGCACGAATAACCTGCACATTTAAGGCAATATTTCTCGAAACCACTTCCGCTCAATTCGTTTCACCACAAAATTTGCAATCTCTGTGCGCTCTGTGCCCTATGTGGTTCAACTCAGGAAATAATATGAAGAATATATCATGAGAAATAAAACCACAGAGGTCACGGAGGGACACAGAGAGGGGGTGTTTGGAATCATAGAATATATCCGCGAAGAAGTTGCTTTTGTTCAGGTTAATTATGCGCGGCTACTTAGCTGTGGCATATTTGGCGATGGCGAGGCGGAAATAATTGCCTTCATATTTCACTCGTCACTACACCGATCCATGCATCCGAACATCCGGGCAAGCCGGCAGTGCATCACGATTGGAGGCTGAGGTGAGAAGACGGATCTGATAACAGTAATAATCCTACTCGCCATCACAGGCATCGCGGTCGGGCTTGCGAGCGGGCTGCTCGGAGTCGGCGGGGGTTTCATCATGGTTCCGGTGCAGTTCTGGGTATTTCAGGCGATGGGCAGTCCTCCGGATATCGCGATCCTGCTTGCGTTTGGGACGAACCTCCTTGTTGTGCTGCCAACCGCTGCGAGCAGCGCAGTGGGGCACAGCAGGAGGGGTGCGGTCTGGTGGCGGGCTGGCATCTTTCTTGGCATTGCGAGCGCGGTTGGAGCAGTGATCGGCGCTACAATCGCGGTGCATCTGCCTGCCGGGGTGCTGACGGTTTCATTTGGCATAGTGATCCTTGCAGGCGCCATCAGGATACTCACCGCGAAGCCGCCAACGATTACGGAAGAGCCGAAGGATAACCCGCTTCTCTGGGTGGCTTCTGGCTTTCCGATCGGCATCGTGGCAGGTATCGTCGGGATCGGCGGCGGCGTATTGATGATTCCAGTGATGGTGCTTCTGCTCAAATTCAAGATGCATCTGGCAGTTGGAACATCGAATGCGGTGATGATAGCAACGAGCATCGGCGGCGTTATTGGTTACGTCGTCAACGGGCTCGGCGTTCCGGGTCTGCCTGCGTACTCGATCGGGTACGTGAATATCGTATCGTGGATTGCGCTCGCTGTAACGAGCGTACCGATGGCGCAGGTCGGCGTCATGGCTGCACACAGACTGCCAACAAAGGAACTGAAGTACGTCTTCATCGCTGTGATGGTGTATATGGGGCTGAAGATGATCGGAGTGTTTGGGTGGCTTGGACTGCCGATATGAGGGATATCCAAAATCTCCAAATTCCATTCATCAATGTTGGTTCGGATGTGCAGTCACCTGATCCACAGGACAACTCTTCTGCCAAGATCGGTCGGATAGTAGATCAGGTAATTCCCTTCCTGCCGTGCGCACACGAGACCGCCCTCCTTGAGCACCGAGAGATGGTACGACATCTTCGAGTACGCATACCCTGCCATCGCAACAAAAAGACAGACGCACAGCGGCTGCACCGAGAGCGCAAAGAGCACCCTGACCCGCACAGGATCCGATAGCGCACGTGCGACTGAGACGATGTCTTCTATCGTCTGGTCGTCGGGCAGCGATTCCACGATTCCATTCAGTCCACCTTTTCCTACCAGTTCACATCTGATCGAATCCGGTATTTCAATCTCGTCCATGATTTCAAACCTATTTCAAACCTATTTGAAACCACAACATTTAAGTGGTATTACAAACATTATTGAAATAATGGCAGGCACCATAGATAATGTTTGCCATTTGAGTAATTGAATTTGGGAGACCAAAATATCATGACAATCGAAACGTTGCTTCTGGCTGGCATCGAAACTCTGAAGGAGTATCTGGCGCTGCACGTACTGATGTGTCTCGTGCCTGCATTCTTCCTTGCAGGAGCCATCGCATCGTTATTTTCGAAAGAGTCTGTGCTGCGCTACTTCGGTGCTGATGCGCCCAAATACCTCTCGTACAGCGTGGCATCGGTAAGCGGCGTGCTTCTTGCGGTCTGTTCCTGCACGGTGCTGCCGCTCTTTGCCGGAATCTACAAACGGGGTGCTGGCATCGGTCCTGCGTCAACGTTCCTATTCGCAGCGCCCGCGATCAACATGCTCGCAATCGTCTACACTGCACAGATACTCGGCTTTGAGATCGGCGCTGCCCGTGCGGTGGCTGCTGTTGGCATCTCAATTGTCATAGGGCTGATCATGGCTACGGTCTTCCGAAGCGAGGATGGATCGAAGAGCCGGATGATCTCGGCTGCCGGCGAAAGCGAGATCAACCCGCTGCACCAGACCATCATCTTCATGCTTCTCCTCGCCATCCTTGTGCTCGGTGGCATCATCAGTACGTGGCTGTGGCGGGGACTGATCATTGGACCTCTGGTGCTTCTGACGGTCTACGTCTCAAGAAAGTGGTTTGATGATGAGCAGATCCACGACTGGATGTATGAGACATGGGATCTCACAAAGAAGATATTCCCGCTTTTGCTGGTGGGTGTGTTCTTTGCAGGTATAATCGTTGAAATGGTACCATCAGACCTTGTTGTGCGATTTGTTGGCGGAAACTCGGTACAGAGTAATCTGATAGCGTCGGTTGCAGCGGCACTGATGTATTTTGCGACACTCACTGAGGTCCCGATCATCGACTCGCTCACCCGGCTCGGGATGGGAGCGGGACCTGTGCTTGCGATGCTTCTTGCGGGACCTGCGCTCTCACTTCCGAACATGATCGTGATCAGCCGTGTGATGGGCGTCAGGAAGGCATCAGTCTATATCACACTCACTGTAATCCTTGCTACCGCCGCAGGATTTGTGGCTGGAAATACTATATGGAGATAAGAATATGGATGTAATTGTAAAGGTATTCGGATCAGATCCCCCTTGCGCCAAATGCAAGGTGGCTCATGACACCGCAAAGAAAGTTTCAGAGCGGATCGGAGCGGGCGTTGTTGTTGAAAAGCACAGCGCTCTCAGTGAAGAAGGCGATAAGTACGGAATCATGATGACCCCGACCGTTGTCGTCAACGATGAGATCGTGGTCGTCGGCAAGGCGCCATCTGAGAAGAAACTGGAAGCGATCATCAGATCGAAGATGTGAAATTAGACTGAAATTCGAGGCAAATCATGAAGAATGAAAAAGAGATTAAACAATTTGTAAAGGATCGATATGCAAGTATTGCATCAAACGAGGATTCTTGTTGCTCATGTTGCAACTGCAACACAGGCATTGTTGAACATGCAAAATCGATAGGGTATTCGGAGGCAGAAATCAGAAATATCCCGGATGGGGCTGTGATGGGGCTTGGGTGCGGCAACCCGACAGCACTGGCAGAATTAAAAGCAGGCGAAACCGTTTTAGACCTTGGTTCTGGCGGAGGCGTGGATGTTTTTCTTGCAGCCCAAAAAGTCGGTGAGAACGGGAACGTTATCGGCGTGGATATGACGTCTGAGATGCTTGAAAAGGCAAGAGAGAACGTAAAGGTTGGCAACTACAAGAATGTTGAGTTCAGGGCAGGCGAAATAGAGAACTTACCTGTTGAGGATAATTCTATTGACGTTGTCATAAGCAATTGCGTCGTCAATCTCTCACCGGATAAATTAGCCACATACAAGGAGGTATTCCGGGTTTTAAAGCCGGATGGCAGGGTTCTTATATCTGACATTGTAACCGAAGGAGAACTCCCTGAGGATATCAGGCAGAGCTTTGACTCGTGGACAGAATGTATCGCAGGAGCTCTGGAGACGCAAGAATATCTGGACACGATTACGAAAGCGGGTTTCCGAGATGTTACGATCGTTGCCAAGCACCCTTTTTGCGAGCCTGGAATGGACGACAGACTTGCAGGGAAGATCACCAGCATTCAAGTTCAAGCATATAAGTGAGGTGATACAATAATAGGTGCATGTAGTTACTGTTCTCCCAGGGATTTGAAGCGGACGTTTGTAAATATCGGGGATGCCACCATCGGTCTTGCAAATCTGGACCGGGTCTTTGAAGAGTTGTACAACTCTGGGAAGAGTCCCGACGATATCGATGGTGAAGAGATCGTAGATTTGGCATCGTTTTACAATTATATTCCGCCGCATTTGGTCGGGGCGTATGCTGAGGCGCTATCGAAGGAATACGGGAAATTCTGCAGGGATAAGGAGTATACAACGGCATAAAATTCGTTGAGAGCAATTCGAGTGAAGGATATGAACAAAAGTAAATATATATTATTTGTTGCGATCGTACTGCTCTCAAGCCTGTCCATGGCGTGTGTCACGGTAGAAGATCCAGAGCCAGATAAAAACGGCTCCGCCATCGTGACCGCACCAGGAGATTCCGAAAGCAAGGAAATCCGGACTGAACCAGCGGTCGAGATCGTTCTCTTCCACGGGACCCGCCGGTGCACCAGTTGTATTGTCACTGGACAGTTGCTGGATGAGGTCTTGCACACCTACTACAGTGGCGAGGTAGAGAATGGGACGATCACGTTTCAAAAGGTGAATGCAGAGACTGATCGAAAGACCGCGGCAGAGTATGGTGTCAGATACGTATCGGTATATATCAATCGTGAGCTATATCCTGATGCATTAACCTACTATGCTGATCCCGATCGTTTCGCGGAGGAGATGCGAAAAAAGATCGATGAGGCGCTGCTGAATGGATCTTAGTCTTGCCACTGTGCTTCTGGCTGGCTTTGTGGTCTCGATTGAGCCGTGCGCCCTGACCGTTGATCTCCTGATCATAGGATATATCACGGGCGCAGAAGATGATGATAAAGTCTCAACAGGCTGGATCAGGGGTTTTCTTGCGGGTCTTGCCTTTATTGCTGGCAGATCGATCACTTACGCTGCGATGGGCGTCTCTGCTGCATTAATCGGCATCCATGCGAGCAGCACGGTGCAGGCGTACTCCGGGCTTGCGGCTAGTATCATCATGGGACCTATGCTGATAGTAGTCGGGCTTCTCATGCTCGATGTGATCAATCTCAACATGGCGGCAAAACACAATATGCTAAGAGCGACAAGGGACCGGCTGGTCAAGCACGGGATCCTTGGCGCACTGGCCTTGGGCATCCTATTCGGGCTTGCGATCTATCCATGCAGCACGCCAATTCTGATTGCGCTCCTGACCATGGTGGCGGTTAAGGCAGACATCGCACACGGTTTGGTGCTGATGCTTGCCTACGGCATGGCGCTTGGAGCCCCGATACCATTCATTGCAAGCGGCGCAGTCGGGGTGAAGACGTACGCAGAAAAGACAGCACATCTCGGGATGTGGTTTAAGAAGGCGGCTGGCGTGCTTCTTGTTGCTTTCGGGTTGTATTATCTTCTGCCGTGGATCGGGGGCATCATCTGATGCGTGATGTTTATGGCGATAACCTGCTCGCCGCATAAGCAAGGGAGATGTATTAATTATGGTTACAGTCGATAGATGTGAACAGATGAAACATATAAAAAGACTGATAACCGCAGGAGTTTTGATCTGTGCGGTAGTGCTGCTCGCCGGATGCGTAACCACACCCATCGCCGATTCGGTGGAGATCGAGAACGTAACCACAGAGAAGGACACATACCACTCAGGCGAGATCATGAATATCACAGTGGTGCTCAAATCCGCAACAGACGTGAGTGGGGTCTACACCAATATATCAGGGATCACGAACAAGCGGGGCGCGAACATGCTGTTTAAGGAAGCCACCACAAACCTCACCCGCGGGCTTAACAATGTGACGTTCGCATACGAGATGCCTGCGTGCTCATCCTGCTCAGGCATATCCGAGGGAACATATCATTTCAACACTTCAGTGGTTTACGGTAACGTCACGGTCGCAAACTCGATGTACAGCATCGTCCTGAAACAGTAGACGCATGGCTGGCTATGAGCATAAGAATATTGCTGCGGCTGTGATCATCGCCGCATTTTTGATAGCAACGCTTACAGCTACAGCAGCCACAGCAGACGGGCAAGCGAGTATAATAGTCTTCTTTGATCCGGATTGTTCACACTGCAAGGATGCTGATAGGGTACTGGATCGGATCGAAGGGCAGTTCGGGGACCGGATACTCATCAGCGAATACGATTCCAACACGGCTACCGGAATTAAGATGATGGACGGGTACGGGATCGTTGAGATCCCTTCGATGGTGGTGCAGGAGAGAGAGATCATACTGTACAGTGATTACGAGAACAATCTCTCAAAACTGGAGAATCTTCTTGTAAGTTCGATAAATAACGCGCTTTATGATCCGGAGATCGAGGTTTACAAGGAGATCAGTCCTGTCAAGTTAAATCCTGGCGAGAACGTTACGGTAACGGTCTCTATGGCAAACAAGAAGAATATAACGACGGATGTGATCCTGATCGACAGTTATCCTGATTTTTTCAGAATAATAGAAGGTGAAACTGCATGGAACGGGACACTATCTCCGGGAGAGGCGAGAAACATAACTTATGCAGCTCGTGTCGATCCGAAAGCGCCCTCGGGAAATCATAAGATAGAAGGCGCACAGATAAGCTACCGAAGCGGGGACGCAGAGAAAAGTGCTGTTTCAAATACGGTAATCATCCGTATAGCGGTAGTACTGACTTTGTTCACGGTGTTTCTGGCAGGACTCGTGGCAGGGGCAAATCCGTGCCTCTTTGCAGTGGTGGCTTTCATGGCGGCGATGATACTATCGAATACCGGGAAGAAGTCCGAGGTCATGAAATTCATTGTTATCTTCTCTTTCGGGATATTTCTGGTGTATCTCCTGACCGGAATCGGTCTTTTGTCGTTTGCAAGTGATTTGAGCTCATTAAACCTCGTTCTCGGCGCGATCACCATAGCACTGGGTGTCATGCACATCTACGACTACTTTTACATAAAAATAAAGGCGAAATCACTCTTCGAGAGTTCCAGGTTTATGAAAGGCGTGATGGAACGGATGGTCAAGGAGAACAGTGTCCTCTCTGCACTGGGTCTGGGCGCCCTATTCTCGCTTGTGAAAGCACCGTGTGTGGGCGCTATCTACCTGACGATACTAAACCTCATCGCGGTACAGAAAGCGGAACTTGAAGGGATCGTATATCTATGTGTGTATAATTTTGGCGTGATCCTCCCACTACTGATAATCGGAACCGCTATCGTCGTCGGGTTGAGTCCGACAAAGGTGGACCGGTTCAGGAAGGAGAAGAGAGCCATGATAAGACTGGTAACCGGAATAATTCTGGTTGTGCTTGGCGTGTTCCTGACGTTTGATATGATCTGAGCGGGCGCCACAAAAAGTTAAATAGAATATAGTTTACAAGTATTATTTGCAAACAATCGAGATACGTTCTCTACGGGGAGTTGAAAGAGATGATATTCGATGGAACCAATTGATAAAAAAGACTTAAGCGAGCGTGATATTTGCACCAAATATATCACTCCCGCGATCCTTCAAGCGGGGTGGGATTTAAATACCCAATTCCGGGAAGAAGTTGCCTTCACCAGAGGCAGAGTGATAGTAAAAGGACAGCGTTCATCAAGGGCGAATCCTAAACGAGCGGATTACATACTTTATTATAAACCTAATATTCCCATCGCCGTCATCGAGGTGAAAAATAATAATCACAGTGTTGGCGATGGTATGCAACAGGGTCTTGTCTACGCCGAAATGTTGGACGTTCCTTTTGTTTATAGCTCGAATGGTGACGCTTTCTTGGAACACGATCGCACTGCCACTTCTGGTCAAATAGAGCAGGAGATTATGCTCCATGCTTTTCCTTCACCTGAAAATTTATGGCAGCGGTATTGTGCATGTAAAGGAATAGATGATTCGACCAATGAAATCATCACTCACGATTATTATACTGATAGCAGCGGCAAAGCACCACGATACTACCAACAAACCGCCATTAACCGAACTGTTGAAGCTATAACCAAGGGACAAAAGCGGATTCTTCTGGTAATGGCTACAGGAACCGGGAAAACTTATACGGCTTTTCAGATAATCTGGCGTTTGTGGAAATCTCGTATTAAAAAACGAATATTGTTCCTTGCGGATCGTAATATTCTGGTCGATCAAACACGGACGAATGACTTCAAACCCTTTGGCAAGGCGATGACAAAGATCAAAAATCGTCAGGTCGATAAGTCCTATGAAATTTACCTATCTCTCTATCAAGCGGTCACGGGAACGGAGGAAGAGAAGAACATTTACAAGCAATTCTCGCCGGATTTCTTCGATCTTGTTGTGGTGGATGAATGCCACCGTGGGAGTGCTGATAAGGATTCGGCATGGCATGAAATCCTCAAATACTTTTCATCTGCAACCCACATTGGGATGACTGCAACACCAAAAGAAACAATGTATGTTTCCAACATCCACTACTTTGGTGAGTCGATCTACACATATTCACTTAAACAGGGAATTGAAGATGGCTTTCTGGCGCCGTATAAAGTGATACGGTTTGATCTGGACAAAGATCTCATGGGCTGGCGTCCGGAAAAGGGAAAGCAAGATAAGTACAAGCATGAGATTGAAGATCGTATATATAATCTGAAAGACTTCGACCGGGATATTGTGCTTGAACAACGCACCCAGTTAGTGGCTAAGAAGATTACAGAGTTTTTGAAGGCGACAAATCGTTATGACAAAACCATTGTGTTCTGTGAAAACATTGACCATGCTGAGCGGATGCGTCAGGCACTTGTTAATGAAAATGGCGATCTTGCGGCACAAAATAGTAAGTACGTCATGAGGATTACAGGCGATAACCCTGAAGGTAAAGCAGAACTTGACAATTTCATCCTGCCAGAGAGTCGGTATCCGGTTATTGCTACCACATCCAAACTATTAGCAGTGGGGGTTGATGTGCAGACTTGTAAGCTCATAGTCCTTGATCAGCGTATCCAGTCCATGTTCCAGTTTAAACAGATTATCGGCAGAGGGACGTGTATCAATGAGGATTTTGATAAGTATTTCTTCACTATTATGGATTTCAAAAAAGCCACTGAGCTTTTTGCTGATCCCGATTTTGACGGTCCTCCGATAGAAACCTACAAGCCAGAGGCTACCAGACCCACTGTTCAGCGTGTCAAACCTCCTGGCCCCGGGACAAAATATGTGGTGGATGACGTGGAGGTGTGGGTTGTTGCCGAGCGTGTGCAGTATTACGGCAAATATGGCAAATTGATTACAGAATCACTCAAGGATTACACCCGCAAAACCGTGCTCAAGGATTTCACTTCACTGGACTCTTTTCTTAATTACTGGGGTGGGGCAGAACAAAAGTTAGCAGTCATCAGGGAACTTGAAGAACATGGCGTGATGTTTGAAGAATTGGAAAAACATGTGGGAAAGGACTATGACCCATTTGACCTGATCTGCCACGTAGCATTTGATCAACCGCCTCTCAGCCGACGGGAGCGGGCTAAACAGGTTCGTAAAAGCAACTACTTCACAGAGTACGGCGAACGTGCCTGCGCTGTTCTTGATGCGCTGCTGGATAAGTATGCTGACGAGGGTATTGAGAATATTGAGAGCATGGATGCACTCAGGATACAACCCATTAATCAACTTGGAACTCCGATTGAGATTGTTGATCTCTTTGGCGGAAAAGATAATTATCTTGCAGCGGTTCGGGGACTGGCGGCACAGATATATATGGCAGAGGCTTAATTCTTATAACTCGTCAATTGCGAAAAAGGAATAAAACGATGTCCATTAGCACTACCATCAAAACAATTCAGGATATAATGAGAAAGGATGCTGGCGTGGATGGCGACGCCCAGCGTATCAGCCAGCTTGTGTGGATGATTTTTCTAAAGATCTTCGATGATCGCGAAAAAGAATACGAGTTGATGGATGATGGTTACGTATCACCAATGCCTGATCGGCTGCGCTGGTGCAATTGGGCGGCTGACCCGGAGGGCATTACTGGTGATGAATTGCTGGATTTTGTGAATAATGACCTGTTCAAGACGTTAAAGGATTTGTCTCTTGCTGTTGAGGGGGATCGGCGTGGTTTTGTAGTCCGCAGCGTGTTTGAGGATGCATACAACTACATGAAATCCGGCACTCTCATGCGACAGGTCATCAATAAGATAAACGAGATCGATTTCAATAAAACTGATGACATGAATCTTTTTGGGGACATCTACGAACAAATATTAAAAGACCTCCAAAGCGCAGGCAATGCAGGGGAGTTTTACACGCCCCGTGCGGTTACCCGGTTCATGGTGGACATGGTTGACCCGAAGCTTGGCGAAAAGATGCTTGATCCTGCATGTGGGACTGGTGGTTTTCTGACTGCGACCATTGACCATGTGCGCGAAAACTATGTGAACAGCATCGAAGATGAAGCAATACTTCAAAAGTCAATTTCCGGTGTGGAGAAAAAGCCCCTTCCACATCTTCTCTGTGTAACAAACATGCTTCTACACCGCATTGAAGACCCTTCGCAAATCCGGCATGATAACACCCTTGCACGACCTCTGCGTGATTACGGGCTTAAGGAGCGGTTGGATGTTATTGTCACCAATCCGCCTTTTGGCGGGATGGAGGAAGATGGCATCGAATCCAATTTCCCGGCAGCTTATCGCACGAGAGAAACCGCTGACCTTTTTCTTATGCTCATCGTGCATCTGCTAAAAGACGGCGGGCGCGGTGCCATTGTCCTGCCTGACGGGACGCTGTTTGGCGAGGGTGTAAAGACCCGCATCAAGGAGGAGTTGCTTGAGAAGTGCAACCTGCATACCATTGTGCGCCTGCCGAATGGCGTATTCAGTCCATACACCGGCATCAAGACCAATCTGCTATTTTTCACAAAAGGAGAGCCTACGAAAGAGGTCTGGTATTATGAGCATCCATATCCTGAAGGGTACAAGTCCTACTCCAAGACAAAACCCATGCGCATAGAGGAGTTTACTCCTGAGAAGGCATGGTGGGGTGAGCGTGTTGAAAATGATTTTGCATGGAGGGTTTCTGTTGAGGAGATCAAGAGCAATGGATACAATCTGGATATAAAGAACCCTAATGTGGAGGATGCGAGCCACGGTGACCCTGATGAATTATTGCAAGACTACCAGCAGTTGCTCCATGATATTGGTGATACCCGCGGCAAGCTCAGGGATGAACTTGTGGATGCGCTTGGCGGAATGAAAGTATGAATCCTGAGACGTTTTTTGATAAATTCGGGCTGCTTGCTGATACGCCAAATGGCGTGCAGAAACTGCGCGAGCTTATTTTACAACTGGCAGTGTAGGGGAAACTTGTGCCGCAAGACTCGGATGATGAGCCGGCGGCGGTGCTGCTGGAGAAGATTCGGACTGAGAAGGAGAAGTTGGTTAAGGAAAAGAAAATTAAAAGAATAAAGCAATTACCTCCAATTGAAGATGATGAAATTCCATATGAAGTTCCTGATAGTTGGGTTTTGTGTCGATTATCAGAAATAATCCAAATTTCGTCAGGCGATTTCTTGCCATCACATAATATGGCAAAAGATGGTTCTATACCAGTCTTTGGTGGCAACGGAATTACAGGTTATCATGACCAATATAATGTCAAAGAACCAACTTTAGTTATTGGTAGGGTCGGATTTTATTGTGGGAGCGTGCACATAACGCCAGAACTTGCTTGGATAACAGACAATGCTTTTTCCACATATTTTTCAAAATCACATATCGATTTAAAATTCTTGTACTGGCTCTTAAAAGGTACAGACCTGTCAATTAGGGATAATTCAACTGCACAACCAGTAATATCTGGAAGAAAAATTTATCCGATTATTGTTGGTCTCCCACCATTCCAAGAACAAAAACGCATCGTCGCCAAAGTTGACCAGCTCATGGCGCTCTGCGACGAACTGGAAGCCCGGCAGCAGAAGAAGCAGGAATCCCGCCTGCACCTCAACAGCGCCGCGCTTGATAGGCTGCTGACCGCCCACGAGCCTGACGAGTTCGCCCACCACTGGCATCGCATCTGCGATAACTTTGACCTGCTCTATGGTGCTCCTGAAACCGTGGGCGAGCTTCGCAAGGCTATACTGCAACTGGCGGTGCAGGGGAAGCTTGTGCGGCAGGATTCGAATGATGAGCCGGCGGCGGTGCTATTGGAGAAGATAAGGGCAGAGAAGGAGAGGTTGGTGAAGGAAAAGAAGATTAAGGTAGCAAAAGCGCTACTCCCGATCAAGGGTGATGAGTGGCCGTATGAATTACCCAAAGAATGGAAATTGGTGAGGTTAGGTGAATTAGTAGAGTCAATGACAAATGGAATTTACAAACCATCTAAGTACTACTCAGACAACGGGATTGCTTATTTCAG
This sequence comes from Methanosarcinales archaeon, assembly GCA_030604085.1. Taxonomy (GTDB): domain Archaea; phylum Halobacteriota; class Methanosarcinia; order Methanosarcinales; family Methanogasteraceae; genus Methanogaster_A. The sequence continues at coordinate 22,953 of JAUVWP010000004.1, forward strand.
AATGTATAATATCCAAAGAGGTAAGATAAATTATTTAAATCTCAAACGAATGCTTCTGGAAGATGATGAAATAGAACGATATCGTCTCGTTTCAGGAGACTTACTCGTAAATCGTGTGAATAGCAGAGAATTGGTTGGCAAGGCTGGTGTTATTAATCTTTTTGAAGAATCTTTAATATTTGAAAGCAAAAATATTCGAGTAAGATTCATAATTTGTGAGGAGTTACCTGAATATATAAATATATTATTCCAAACCCGTGAAGTGCGTGAAGTCTTTGAGGGTGATGCAAAACAAACATGTGGTCAGGCTTCGATAAGCCAACCCCAAGTTGCAGGTATTATAACTCCATTACCGCCCCTCAATGAACAAAAACGTATCGTCGCCAAAGTTGACCAGCTCATGGCGCTCTGTGACGAACTGGAAGTTAAGATAGAGCAATCACAGACCGACGGTGAGAAATTGATGGAAGCGGTTGTGGGTGAGATGATTGGCGCATAAATTTAAATGCAGCGCCGAAATTTGGAAACACAAAAGCAAAAGATACTATTAAATACCAATAGATACACATTGGTATCTATGACTCATGTAAATCCGCAGATAAATATACGTTTGCCCCCCAAATTACAATCAGCTACCGAACAGTATGTCGATAATTATGGTTACAAGAATATTCAGGAATTTATTCTTGAAGCGATCAGGGATAAAATCTTCAGGGATAACAAATATGATGAAACACTCTCCGGCAAAGAGATTGATCTGATCGAAAAACTATTATCAGCCTCCATTGAGAAAGGCAAAATAAGAGACCATAATGATATCATCAAAGCCCTGCAATGAAATTTGAACTTGTAGCCACAGAATTTTTCATTGAGCAGATAAGGGATCTTGATAGAAAATCCAAGGATCAGATAAAAGAAAAGATCAACCTGATCTCGTCAGATCCATTTAGATTTAAAAGGATTCATTCTAAAACAGTACATAATGTATTCAGGGTCCGGCTGAACATCCAGAGCAAAGAGATGAGACTTATCTATGCAGTATTATCCCCTAACATCATCCTTGTATGCTTACTGAATCGGAAAAACAACTATACTGATCTCGAAAAATATCTTGGAAAACTAAAATAAAAGGCACACTAATGCAATCACAACCCGGCGGCGAGAAATTGATGGCGGCGGCATAATCTCAAACACAACGCTGATTTTTGCTCAGTTATTTTAAGTTTCATTGTCAATATCCTGAACATAATCACCCATTTCTCTTTTCTTCATAAGAACACGGCTTCCTCAAGTATATGCTTTCCAATTCTTGGCTTAAGGGCTTTTTTGGAAACAAGATCGACATCCTGCCCCAAAATATTACTAAGATAGTCTTCAAGTTCAATAAACTTGAAAAAACCAATCGGTTTATTGAACTCAACCAAAATATCCACATCGCTCTCCTCTTTCTGCTCTCCCCTTACATAAGACCCAAATACTGCAATAGTCTTAACTTTGTACTCTCTGCTAATCAGTTCAAAGTTTTCTTTCAAACGTAGTTTAATCTCTTCAAATGTCGTCATTTCCTGTACCTTTACAAACAATCCACACCGCTCACCACAAAACCCCCCACCACCCTCACCTCGCAGAGACCATCGTGCTGATCACGTCCCGATTCCGCTTCAGCATCTTCAGTTGATCGGCAGGTCCGATCACGGTCAAGCGGGCTCGGTCGATCGGCTTCTTGAGCAGTTTGTCAAACCACGATTGATGCACAGCTCCGGGATAGCTCTCGATCTCGATGCCAGAAAACTCGCCAGGGGTTATTTTTGTCATCGTCGCCTCGATTAGCTTCGTCTCCTCCTGCGGAGTTAGCCCCCTCTCAAGGACGATGATCTTTCCGTTCTCCACGCCATCAAGGATCATGCGTATCTTCTCAACCGATGTTAGCCGATCGAGTTTATCCGATGAGACTAGATTCATTTGTATGCCTTTCATCGAAATCACCCGAAATGGTCTGCGATCTTTTCGTACAGGATATCGATGTTGTCGCCATTAAGCGCTGAGATCGGCACCATCGGATGCTGCGGGAACGCGCTCTTGATGCGGGAGGGTGCAGAATTGTCGAGATCGATCTTGTTTGCAGCGATCAGGAGCGGGAGATTGCGCGCCTCCATATTGCCGATCACAGTGACGTTTACCTGTGTGAACGGGTCTTCGGTCGCATCCATCACCAGGATCACGCCTTCGAGATCGTCGAGCCATCTTACCGCCTCGATCACCCCTTCAATGGCTTCCTTTGCCCGCCGCCTCGATTCGTCCTCGGAAAGTCCCTTTGCCATGAAATCCTGAAAATCGATCTTTGTCGCAAGCCCTGGAGTGTCCACGATATCCAGCGTAATGGCAGCACCGTTTGACTCGATGGTCACGCCTTCCCTGCGGTGCGCTCTTCTCGTCTCGTGTGGGATATCAGAGACCGAGCCGACCACGTCCCCTGTAAAGTCCCGCACGATCCTGTTCGCAAGCGTGGTCTTGCCAGCGTTCGGAGGACCGTATATGCCGATCCTGCGCAGCTTTCCACGCTTGAATATCTTATTAAACGCTGAAGAGATGTTCTTTCTAATCTTTTTTATTATGCCCATTTGCAACCACCGTGATTACGTATCTTGTTATTGTAATAGTTAACCATTCGTCAGTATAAAGTTTTGTCGGGCATATGTATTTGTCAAGGTTTTATTTCTCCTTTCTGTATCAAAATCGCATCTTCAAGGATCAATTCACCGGTAGCAACCTTTTCGGCAAGAGCACGTGAAATAGTGAGTTCGCCCCCTGTTTTCTCCCTGCTCTGATCCTGAATCGACCGAATCTCGCCAATCGATGGGGTTATGAACTTTTCTCCAATCGGCGTGCCTTTCAGATGTGCGATTCTGATTGCTGCACGTATATCGGCATCCCTGCCCTTTACCGGCGTGGTTCCGGTCTCATCCACCAGTTCTATGTAAGCTCCGAGTTTGATCAACGAATTGACGATCTGGGTTCTGATCAGCCGTGCTCCGTGTCCGATGCGGATGATCACGTGCCCTGGACGCATGGACTCCATGATTCGAAGCACAGTCCGGTAGACATCCGCCATCGGGACGCAGTAGGTAGAGATCACTGCAGTTTCAGCGAGCACGGCAACGCCTGTGCGCTCGCCCGGATCGATCCCTATGATGATGCTAACGTCTTTGATATCCCGCAGTTTCATAATCGCGCGATCCACGACCGTGTCAGCACGCTCCGCGGGACCTGCTACAACGGTGTGATCAGGATCGAAGTCGATCGCGCCGGTCTCCGGCTCAGTGGTGATCACAACTCCGATATGTACCGGTACCACTTCACCGACTCGGAATGTCGCAATCTTAAGATTTCTCGACCGTATCTCAGAGATGATCGATTGGTGTAGCGAGAAATCATCTGTGATCAGTGCAATCTGCTTGATCCGGGTACCTCCTTCCAAACTTGACAGTCTTCCACTCTATGTTACACTGATATAGATGTGGTGTTAGGTATTGGTTTCAGGTGTTGGTGTTGGCAGCGCAAGTTGACAGCCCCAATCCGTCCAATACCTTTAAATGATTGGACATCTTACCACACACTGCATGATCCGCAAGAGGTGATTGGTGGTACAAGTGTAGTAAGCTTTAAATGCACCGCGACAATCATGATCACACGTGATTTGATTGGTGATGTAATGAAAAGACAACAAACAACGAAACCGCGCATAACGATGGTCGGAGGCGCACTGGATCGAGGCGGCGATAAAATTAACGCACATGCAGTTGCGCACCATGGTGACATACTCGCAATAGCGACAGAGGAAGTTGTGACGGTTCCGCCGACCACAACGATCATGAGCACCGTCAAAACGATGCTGAATCATGGATTCAGAAGAATCCCGATCGCTGATGCGGGCACGCAGCAATTAAGAGGCATCATCGTATGCAGGAACATCGTTGATTTTCTGTGCGGCGGACCGAGGCATTCTCTTGTCACCCACCGGTTCGATGGCAACATACTGGCTGCGGTCAACGAGGAGATACGCGAGATCATGGAGACCGATGTTGCGTACCTGCACACAGACTCCTCAATCGAGGACGCTCTGAAACTAATGAAAGAGAAGAACGTCGGATCCCTGCCGGTCCTGGACAAGGATGAGCGAGTCTCTGGAATCGTGACCGAACAGGATTTCATGCAGCTGGTCGCAGGCATCAAGATCGGCGCCAGTATAGCCGATTACATGTCAACGAATGTGATGACTATTGGGCCGGATGCTGATATCGGGACTGCTGGTAAACTGATGATCGATAACGGATTCAGACGCATTCCGGTCGTCAAGAACGATATCCTGCTCGGAATCGTCACTGCTTTTGATATACTGCGGTTCCTTGGCAGCGGCGAGGCACTGACAAAGGGAGCAACCGGCATCGATGATGCGCTCAGTGTGCCTATAAAGACGCTTGTCATACGGGATGTTGTCTGGACCACGTCAGATCGGGATATCGGCGATGCTGCCGCGATGATGGCTGAAAACGGCGTAGGTTCGCTTCCAATCATCGACGACGGTGTTCTTACTGGAATGTTGACGGAAAGAGATTTTGTTCGGGTACTAACCACATCAAGACAATGAGCTATGCGAGTTAAGGACATAATGAGTGCTCCGGTGTATGCGATTACACCCGGAGAGCCAATCTCAAGGGCGCGCAATCTGATGCTCCGCCACAGGATCAGCAGGCTCCTTGTGATACTGCACGACGAACCTGTAGGAATGCTCACCGAATCCGATATCGGGCGCAGACTCGATCAGGCAGAGCCGCAATGGCGGAGACGTCCGATCGATCAGATTCCTGTGCAGCTGGTCATGACAAAGTCGTTGATCAGCATATATCCCGACGCCAGCTTATGGCAGGCATCTGAACTGCTGCTTGAGAACGATATCGGCAGTCTTGCGGTTCGCGATGGCGGGGTAGGGGATCTATGCGGGATCATCACCAAACGGGATATGATCGAATATTTTGCCCGGATAACCGCCGATATACGCGCCAGTGAGATTATGTCCGACTTCGTTGCAACCGTCCACAAACACCACTCGCTCAGCCATATCCTGCAGATGATGTGGGATGAGGAGGTGGATCGGGTTGTGGTTCTCGAATACGGCGGAAAGCCGGTGGGCATGATCACCAACTCCAACCTGACGTTTGCGTGCACATTATCTGCCCCGCGCAAAAGTAGGAGAGTCCATGAACTTCCGGTTATTGCAGAGGATATTATGTCCGCGCCGCTGTTAACGATAGCAGAGGATGGGCTTGCAACCGATGCGGCACGCATGATGGTCGATGAGCAGATTGCCAGCATCGTTGTTGTCGATAACGAGAATGATGTGGTCGGAATCCTGGATCAGGATAGTATGTTGCAAGCGATAAATAATATAGGAGAAGAATTATGAATGTATGCGATATTATGGTGGAGCCGGTGCACATCGAAAAATCAGAAGATCTGTCTCGCGCACTGGATCTGATGGATAAGTATGATACGAGACGGTTGATGGTTACGAGCAAAGGCAAACTCAGAGGTGTGCTGACCATGCGAAATATTGCGCGTGCACTCGGCACGAGCAGGAAATCCGGTATAGCAGCATCCTCGCTCCATGTAGCCACTGCGGTCAGCGATGCTTGCACGGTGGTTCCTCAGGATATGGATGTGGACGATGCCATATCGATTTTACAGGAGCAGAGAGGCATCCTTATTGTAAAGGATAATGATGAGATCCTTGGCTGGGTCACGCCGCAGGAGATTCTTAAGACCCAGACCGTCTTTGGATTTGCTGCGGAATTTATGAACAAACCGGTTACTGCTGCGCCCGGCGATCGCGTCGTCCATGTGCGGCGGACGATGATGGATCACAACATCGGGCGTCTCCCTGTGATCGAGGATCACCGGCTGGTCGGCATCATAACCGAGAAGGATATAGCAAAAGCGATGCGTGCGATCCGTGGTCTGGTTACTGCCAATCAACAGGATACCAGAGTCAAGAGTCTCCTGACCGTGGATATCATGAGCCGCGGCGTCAGGACCGCGTACACGAACTCCAACATACCAGATGTTGTGAATCTCATGCTAAAGTATGGGTATGGCGGGATTCCGGTGCTCAATCTGGATGATGACATGGTCGGGTTCATCAGCCGGAGGGATGTTGTCGCGAAGATGCGTGCGAAATCCGAGACCTGAAGTCATATTTTAATTTGCCGCACCCGCCCGGCATCATCCGGGCGTATGCGCGGCATCGGTTCCATTGAGGGGATTGAGAGCGATCGTGCTTGCGGCAAGAGGACGGGAGAATCAGAAACGCAAACAGTATCCCTGGGTAGTGTCGGCAAATCCTTAATCTGCTGTGAACATCTACCGGATCTTCGCTGTCTTCTTTTTGTATAGACCCACAACTCGAGATCACATCCTGCCACAGTGAGCAATCACCAACCGGCATGAAGGGGTTTATCTATTTATAACCGTAAATAAACCACGATCAGCGATATGCAAATCGGAGTATACATCTGTCACTGCGGGCTCAACATCGGGGGAGTCCTTGATATCGATGCAATCGTAGCGGAGGCTGCAACGTTTGACGGCGTCCGCATCGCCAGGGATATCGATTTTGCATGTTCCGATGCAGGGCAGGAAGAGATCAGAGCCGATATCGAGAGCGGCGTTGACCGCGTCGTCGTAGCCGCATGCTCGCCGCGTATGCACCAGACAACCTTTGAGCGCCTGCTTGAGGATTCGGGGCTGAATCCGTATCTTCTGGTGATTGTAAACATTCGCGAGCAGTGCTCATGGGTTCATGCCGATAACCCTGCGCTTGCGACCCAGAAGGCGATCGATCTGGTGCGCATGGGCGTAACAGAGGCAAGAGAACTCTCCCCGATCCCGAAACGGACGATCCCGATCAATCAGGATGCGCTCGTCATCGGAGCCGGGATCGCAGGCATGACCGCTGCGCTCGATCTGGCAGATAGCGGCATGAAGGTGTACCTGATCGAGAGGGAGCCGACTATAGGGGGACGCGCGGCTCTGTACGGGAGTCTCTTCCCGACAAACGACTGCGCGATCTGCATCATCGCCCCGAAGATGACCGATGTCCTCAACCATCGGAACATCGATCTCTACACCTGTGCGGAGATCACAGAGGTAGAGGGGAGTGTTGGCAATTTCAGGGTGCGCGGTGTCAAGAAACCGCGGTTCGTCAAAGAAGATATCTGCAAGGGCTGCATCGACGACTGTGCGCATGTATGCCCGATCACCGTTCCGAACCAGTTCGATTACGACATCGGGGTCAGGAAGGCGATCTACGTTCCGATGCCGCAGTCTGTGCCCATGATTGCGTGCATCGATGAGCACTGCGTCGGTTGCGGATTGTGCGAAGAGGCATGTCCGCTGGACGCTATCGATTATTTCCAGAAGGAAGAGGAGTTCGAGTTCGATGCGGGCGCAATCATCGTTGCAACAGGCTGGAAGCCGTTTGATGCGGCACGCAAGGAGGAGTACGGCTACGGACGGCACAGGGACGTGATCACGTCGCTGCAACTCGAACGGATGCTGAATGCGAGCGGACCCACATACGGACGCGCAATCCGACCGTCGACAGGAGAGCTTGCACAGAGAATCGCATTCATCCAGTGCGTCGGGTCAAGAGATGCGACCGTTGGCAATAACTATTGTTCTCTCGTCTGCTGCATGGCTGCAATCAAGAGTGCACAGGCGATCAAGAAAAAAAACCCTGATACGGATATCTCGATTCATTATATCGACATACGGGCGTGTGGCAATGGTTATGAGGAATATTACCAGCGCACACAGGAACTTGGAGTCGATTTCATACGTGGCAGGGTCGCAGAGGTGCTGACACACGGGGAAAGCGCTGTTATCAGGTACGAGGACACGCTGGCAGACGACGGGATCATCGAGGAGGAGTGCGACCTTGTCGTCCTCTCGGTAGGAATCGAGGCTGAGAGCGAGATCGGCATCGATATGCAGACCGGAGCGGACGGGTTTATGCAGGTGGCGCATCCGAAACTAAGACCTGTGGAAGCGCATACCGACGGCATCTTCATAGCAGGGTGCGCATCAGGACCAAAAGACATCCAGACCTCGATTGCGCAAAGCTCGGCTGCCGCTTCCAGAGTAAAGACCCTGCTAACGCATGACCATCTGGAGATCGACCCGATGAGCGCGCACGTGGACGCGGACAAGTGCATCGGATGTGCGATCTGCATGGGTGTTTGCAAATTCAAAAACATCAGGATGGTGCACGGCAAGGCAGTGGTCGATGAACTTGCTTGCAAGGGCTGCGGTTCATGCAGTGCCGCGTGCCCGGAAGGGGCACTCGAGCCCTACATGCACACCGACGCCCAGATCCTCTCGCAGATACGAACGCTCACAAAGAACGAGTGCCCGCTGATCGTTGCGTTTCTCTGCAACTGGTGCGCTTATGCATGTGCAGACTTAACAGGCGTGCTGCACATCTCATACCCGACCAACATCAGGGTGATCCGTGTGATGTGCGCAGGACGCGTCAATCCGGGTTTTGTGCTCGAGGCATTCAGGTGCGGCGCTGATGGCGTACTCATTGCCGGATGCAAGATCAGTGAGTGCCATTATATACACGGGAATGTGAATGCAGAGCACAGGATGGCTGCGCTTTCGGGTCTGCTGGCAGGGGTCGGGATTGATGCGCACCGACTGCGCGTTGAATGGATCGACGCATCCGAAAGCAAGCGGTTCGTGGAGATCGTCTCCGATTTCGTGGATGAACTGAAAGGGATCGGTCCGATCGGGTCAGAACTCTCTATATGACATCGAGCCGTGCATCGATTGTGGATTTCCTGACCCGCAATGTTATGTCATCCACGCCAGCCTCACCGACCAGAAGGAATTTGACGGACGTCCCACTCACATCCACCGCGTACTCACTGCTATTGAGTCCGGCACCATCCGATGTCGTGTTGAAGTACTGCGCCCACGCATCCGGATATTCTGTGAATACTGTTATCTCGACATACGAGAAGGGCTGATCGCCTGAAAATAGCAATTCCCGTCTATCTGATGTTAGACGGACTTCTTCTACCGCATTGCTGCTTATTGATCTCTTATCCCCTGTGACCTCTATCGCGCTCACCGTCATGCTGATACCTGTCTCGCCAGGTTGCTGAAGCGTTATCGCAGGCGCCAGTTTCATGACCGATCGATCCTCCTGCACAAGGATCAAAGCTCCGTTCTCGTACTCAAACATCTGGTTTAAGTAGTAATTGTTGCAGGAGCGGTAACTGATCGAACCGAGACCTGTCAGGCTTACGTCACTGCTATATGGCAACATGCCTGTCGCGTTGTTTGCATCTATCCACATACCGCAGCCGTTGTCATTTACCGAGAGCGTGCCGCTTGATCTGCCCGGACTGATGACAGGGATGTCCCCGCCACCCATCTTGATAGGTACGCTGACTGGTACCTGAGACCCCGGGTTCGCGGCAAGGACAACGGACAGCACATCTATCTGCGATTTGAGATTAGCCATGTCCTCATAGACGTCTGCCAGATGCGAGCATTCGGCATCGCTCTTCCATGCAGGGACGTACCTGACCTGATACATGGTGGTAGCTGTCACAATAAGTCCCAGTATCAGGACCGCGGATATGACCGCTGAGATTGCGGAATCGGATCGATAAAGTGTGCCGATATCTGATCTCAATGGTTCGGGTTTCATTATTTCCATCCCTTGGATTTGTATCACACTAATTCACAACCACAGCCACGTAATCGATGTATGCTTCTTGGTTATCCTGATTTGCATACGATTCATATCGCACCACGAGATTGTTTATGTCATTCACCGAATCTATGTACGTGGATACGTTTACCTCCTCCTGGAGCCACGTATCGGTCTTTGTCTTTGTCAGCGCCTCGTCGTGCCATGTTGATGTATCCTCTTCCCATACTCTGATCTTAATGTCTTTGGAATTATCCTCCGTATGGTTGATCCTTAATATCACCTGTAAAGGCGCGTCAGCAAGCCCTGTAGTGAAATTGAATTGCTAGTATATCGAATCATCAAAATCGGAATTCGGCATATTGTAAATCGTGTGCAGACCATCCCCGCTCACATTCACCTGTGAAACAATTGCATCGCCTCCGGATATGTCAACTACCGATATCGGAGTGAATCTGGTAGCTTCTGCTGTTGTAAAGTTGTATATCGATGAATTACTATAGTAACTCGAGTCTGTGCCATTGTATGCATATACACTATAATAATAAGTTCTGTTTTCCGTCAAACCCGATATCGTGACGTTGTGTGCCCGTGTTCCATTGTCCCATACAGACCAATTTCCAAGAGAAAGATCGGTCCCGTAAGCAACTCTGGTTCCGGCATCGCCCTGGTTTACCGCGTAGTTCACCACGGCGCTTAGGGCATTGGGTGCATCATTATAAACACTGGTTATCTCTGGCGCTGATGGTGGCGGCGGTGTTGGTGTCGCTGTTGCGGTTGCTGTTGCAGTAGCCGCCACCTCCTCTCCAAGAAGTGTGCCGGTTTGAAGCACAACACCGGCTCCGATATGGACGATGGTAGCGCCCACATAGTCATCTTCACCAATGGCGATGCCCCACTCACCAAGCGCATCGATCTCAATTGTATCCCCAAGTCCCCATTCAGGTTTTCCATAGATTAAAGCGAGATCGGCAGGCGAGAGTTCCACACTGGTTCCGTTCAGATTCAGCATTATCACGAGGTCTTTGACATCGATGAGCTCACCGCCGCCGTGCCTGAAGTAGACCGTGTCCGTACCGGCATTCACCCAGCCGTCGATGTCTGCATGTGGGCTGTCCACAGGTCCCTTATACGAGAGCACGATGACCGCCAATAAGCCAAAAGTGACGACGGCAATCGCTATCATCATCAACTCTCCGATTATCTCAGAGATCGCATCACAGTCTTTTGTGAATGTTTCAGTACGTTTTCTGTGATTTTTTAATTTATTCTGGGAAATCGGGTCATGACAAAGAAAATTAAACCACAGAGGACACAGAGGTTCACAGAGAGTTGTTGTTTTTCTCTGTGCCCCTCTGTGTTCTCTGTGCTCTCGGTGGTTTTTGAACCCATTCCAGAAAATATTAAAAAGTCTCTGTTTTTTCATCGAGATAACCCCTCATACTAAATCAATATCGTAAACACCCCGTAAGAGACAAGCATCAGGATAACTGAATGCTTAAGCCCGGCTGCGACGTGCCCGCTACCCATCTTTCCGGCAACAAGTCCCGAACAGAACCCCTGGACGAGTGCCGCATGAAAGAAGAGCATGGTATACTCCGCCATATCAAATCCGCTTGCAATCGGCAGACCTTCCACGGCTTCATCCATCGATTGCGGCATTGCGCCAAGGAAATAGACGACAAGAATGTACACGGTGAAGAGGAAGACGAAGAACGCTATGTAGATGATGAAGACGTATACGAACATCTCAGCAGAGCGTTCCGTCTTCATCTGCTTCTGGACGTCCGCATCAGTAGCTGCTATGTTGAGCACGCTTCTGACATCGCTTGTGGACTCGCTCGCCTTCACGATGAGTGTGATCACGCGGCTTGTCATGCCGGTCCGGATGCGGTACTCGAATTTCTTAAGCGCAACCACCAGGTTTGTGCCCCATGAGACATCCTCCACCATCCGCTTCACATCAGAGTGGAGTATCCCGATCTTTGACTTGGCAACCATAGCAATGGCATCCACGAGCAAGATTCCTGCAGCGTTGATGCTTGCCAGTCTCTTTAAAAACTCAGGAATCTGGTCTTCGATCTTCCGTATCCGGATGCTCCGGAGTTCATAGAATATGATGAATGGGATCAGAATTAACAGGGCAGCTACGAATATGACATCATCAACAGAAGTCACAGTCTCGATAGTCTCAGCACGCATGAGTCCGATCGACGTTCCGATATTGAGCTGACCCAGTCCGTGGGTATGCGTGGCAAGATATGCAATGGCAAGCGGGATGCTTATCAAAAACGCGTACGCGGGCTTGTAGCGCATCAGCCTAAAGAAATGAGTGAGTGCATCCAATAATCCGGATAGTTTCTTGTAGAACCGGATCCGCTTTATCAGTTTGGCGTACTCCTCGGATGGTGGTTTTACGCGAACATCATAGAAGACGTTTAACTCCTTTTCAGCTACATAAGTCCTTGGCGGTGCCTTGCTCTCGCCTGAGATCATGCTGAGGAGAATAAGGAACAATACGGTGCCAAAGGGGATTATCGCATACACCAGCACATAGAGGATGATCGTCGTGCCCGAAGACACCAGTCCGAGCACGGCAAGAATCGTCATCATAAAGAGAGGTCCCACCACGAAGACCGAGATGTAGACCTCTGCAAGGATCCCGAGCGTCTCAAGAAAATTGCGCTGCTCCCTGGTTGCGGCGGAACGATGCTGGTCTGTCTTGCTCTTGAGATATGCGGTGACGTCGCCGCCGCTTGAGACGATGGATACCAAGCCGTCTAAGAAGTCTTTGAGCTGTACGGACGCGGTCCTCTCACTTGCGGTCCGGAGTGCAGTGATCAGGTCATGATCAAAGTATTCCATGTCCTTTACGATGTACCCGAACTCCTCCGCGGCAGCGCCATAGACGTGCGCATAGCTGCTTAAGGATTTGAAGATCTCGAAGAGGTTCATGCCGCCTCCGCGGCTGAGTGCATAGAGATAAGCGGTTGCGTGCGGGAGCGACTGGTCAATAAACGATTTGCGGACGTTCGCTTTCGTTGCCGGGATCGCTGTGAATACAAAGTAAGTGATGTAGAAGACAAGCGTAAATAGCAGCAGTCCTGCCGCGGATGATAAGAGTTCGGTCAGGTGCACCTCCACAAAAGGGGGTGCAGTGATATCGGAAGGGATACTGACATCACCTGCTATATGGAGTCCCGCATAGATTCCCGCAATCGCGGTAGCAAGCCCCGCGGTAAGCGAATAGAGATACGCTGATGAGAGGTACTGGTCGATGGGTACAGGGATGCGTGCCTTGCGCATCTTTGTCCGGAGTTTGCGATGTTTTTCGGATCTTTCGCGAACTCCCCTGCCAAAGATCCGGTATGCTGTGCTGGCTACGACGTTCATATATGCCCCCTCACAGATGCTGCGAGATCATCTCCTGCAAGTTGTCGTTCCTGACCGCCTCAAGAACCCGTTCCGGATTCAGGAAGTATGCCTGCACGACAAGCGATACGCTGATGTAATCACACATCCCCTTCCCGCGCATGTATTCAAGGATCTTCCCGCGATTCGTAAGTTCGCTAACCAGCTTATCCTGCTTCCATCCTCTCGACTGCATGATGCTGTTTAACACGTAGGATTCGCCAGCCTGTTTGAACGTGTCTACCGCCGGATCCCAGTGATATATCTCGTTTATGCGGATATTTCCAGTCCTTGCGTCAAGTCCGGTCACTTCCACGATGGAATTGCTCCGCCTGACCCTTACTTCGTTGACATAAGTCTGCACCTGGATGCAGACGATATCGAGCGACTGTAACATCGCGTGCGGGACATTCATGGGATCGTTTTCGAGCCGGTTTACGACGGTCTGCACATCGCCTGCATGTATGGTCGAGTACGTGGTATGTCCTGTTGACATCGCCTGAAAGAGCGTCAGCGCTTCCTCGCCGCGCACCTCGCCAACGAGAATGTACTCAGGGCGCTGTCTGAGAGAGGCTTTTAAGAGGTCGTACATCGAGACCTCTCCTGCACCGCCTGTAAACGACTTTCTGGTGACGCCCGCGATCCAGTTCTCATGGTGCAGCGTCAGTTCACGCGTATCCTCAATCGATATCACCTTTGCAAGAGATGGTATGAAGAGGGAGACTGCATTTAAGATCGATGTCTTTCCTGACGCTGTGCCGCCGGCAAAGATGATGCTCTTGCCGTTCTCTATCGCCAGCCAGAAGTACGCCAGTATATCGATGCTGCACGTCCCGAAACTGATCAGGTCGATCGGTGTGATCGGATCCCCTTTGAACTTGCGGATGGTAAACGAACTGCCGCGGGTCGTCACCTCCCTGCCAAGCGTCGCCTGCAACCGCGAACCGTCAGACATCGTCGCGTCCACCATCGGTTCACCGATCGATATCTGCTTGCCGCTCTTCTGGCACATCTTGATCACAAACGAGTTCAATTCAAGCTCCTCAAAGACGACGTTTGTCATGATGTTCCTGTACTTCGTATGGTAGAGGAAGACCGGAACACCGACGCCGTCGCAGGAGATGTCCTCTATGTGTGGGTCTAAGAGCAGGGGATCAATCTTTTCATAACCGCGAAAGTTCCGGCGCAGGTAATACATGATCCTGTGCATCGATGCGACATCGAGCAACGCATGGTAGCGCTCGAATAGTGAGAGCGTCTTATCTGCCAGAACCGCGTTCTTGTCCGCCTTTGAAGTGTCCTTGAGTGTCAGGACATCCTGCAGGTCCTCGTATACCCGCTCGAGTATCTCCTTCTCATACGTGGTGAGCGATGGCTCAGCCACCTGATAGTGAAACATCCTTGTGTCATCGATGATGCTTACGAAGGTATATGGCTCATCCACCCAGTAGCGTTCAACCTCGGTGTAACCATCAGGCACCTCGAACTCTACAAGGGGTTCATGAATCTCCGGATCGTAAGGGGGAATGGTATTTAGCTTCTTATACCGGATGCGCTGCCATTTCTCCTTGAGGATCTCTACCAGTCTCTTCAGTTCATTGGATTCCTCTCCTACCTCCTCTCCAACTTCTGCTCCAACTTCCTCTTCGGTTACATCGTCAGTGATTGCCCCGCCTCCCTGTTTATCGTATATCTAATCGTGGCTTTTTAATTTATTCTGGGTGGACTTTTGGTTATGACGAAGAAGATTAACCACAGAGGACGCGGAGGGCACAGAGAGTTGCTGTTTTCTCTGTGTCCTCTGTGCTCTCTGTGGTTTTCCAAAACCCAATTCCCAGAAGATAATAAAAAGTCTCATCTAATCTACCTGATCTCAAATATACATGCCTCATCTCCGTTTCCGATCGTGGTCTGCACCTCCACCTCCAGGTCATCAGGTGCTCTTGCAGCAATCCTTGCGAATATGCCTCTCGTAAGATTACAGAGAATCGGATTCCTGCGGGCTTCCCCGGCACCCCACGGGCATACGGTTCCCTTGATTGTGCAGACGTCCGCGTCCCCGGTCTCCTCAACAGCAAAGCTCCCGCCGAGCTGGTTCATCACGCTTGCGCAGATTTCCCCGATGCTTGTGCGGTCAAGTTTCACGGCATCGAATGGATAGATATCAACGATGATCTTCTCGACCATATCAGTCATCTGGTGGATCAGGACCTTCTTCTGCTCCGGAGGAAGCGGCTGGAGCAGCGCAGGGATCATCGCGGTCAGGATGCTCCTGATGCGGTTCTGCATATCGAGCATGTCGCGTTCGGTCAGGAGATCGTCGTGCAGACTCTTGGTGCGGAGGAGTGCCTTCACCCTCGACATCAGTTCCTCCTTGTTAACAGGCTTTGTGAGAAACTCATCCGATCCTGCGTCGCTCCCCTTTATCCGGTCGCTAACCTCAGAGAGCGCGGTCACAAGGATGATCGGTATGAACTGGGTGTCAGGATCGCTCTTCAGCCGCTTGCTGACCTCGTATCCGTCCATCCCGGGCATCATGATGTCAAGGAGGATGAGGTCAGGTTTTCTGGTCTTTACCTCCTCGATAGCGTCCTCGCCGCTCGATGCAGTGACAACATCGTAGTCGATGGATAGATACGCCTCCAGCAGGTCCACGTTCATCGGTTCATCATCAACGACCAGAATTTTTGGTCTTGTCTCCTCAGTCATACTCCCTCCGGTACTATGTTATCGTTGCCAGTTCAGTATCCA
>JAUVWP010000067.1 GCA_030604085.1 Methanosarcinales archaeon
ATTATGACCTCGAGTTTGCCGTCTGCGAATGCCCGTGTTATGCGTCTCCGCTCCTTTTGTGAAAGACCCGCGTGGTACGCGGCTGCATTGATCTGGAGAGCTTTAGCGAGTCCGTGGCACCGCTGCCGCGAGTTTGTAAAGACGATCGTCTGCCCGCGATAGCCCTTCGATGACTTCGTGTTCCATTCCTGCCGTGCCAGCCGGTCGATGATCCTCACCTTGTCCCGCTCCCCTGCAAAGAGGAGATGCAGCTCGAGCGGCACAGGTCTCTCCTCGTACCTGACCAGTCTTCCGCCTGGTTTCCCTGAACCTTTTGAGGAAAGTTTTTTCATAAGCGATTCTGGATCGCCGACGGTCGCTGACAGGAACAGGAACTGGGCATCCGGAGCGATATATCTGAGTCGCACTATCAAGCCGTCCAGCCGGTGCCCACGCTCCTCGTCAGCAAGCGTGTGCACCTCATCAATAACGACGGTGCCGATCTTTCCGAGCCTGCCCGCTTTTCCTGACCTGAGCAGGTAGTCGACGCCCTCATAAGTGCCAACCCAGATCGTGGTAGAAGCCGTTGACGACTTCTTCTTCCTCTTTTCATGTATTATCCGGCTCACCCCGACCTGCAGCACCGTCGTGATCCCGAGCTGGCTGTAACGCTCTCTAAAGTCGTCTTCCTTCTGGTTTGCAAGCGCAACCAGCGGAACGATGAAGAGGAAGTTCCCCCGACCTTCCATGAGGTTCTTTATCCCTGCAAGTTCGCCGATCAGCGTCTTTCCTGTTGCAGTCTCTGAGATGACTAACTGGCTCGTGCCTTTAAGAAGACCGTTCTCGACAGATAGTGCCTGGACCGGGAGCAGTTCCTTGATTTTTCCGGAGAGCAGTTCCCCAAACCGCTTTGGCAGTGGTAGATCGCTTATCTTTACAGTCGGTACGTCCGCAGGTTTTGTTGCTGCAATCATGCTGTACAGCGTGAGATCATGGTCGAGGCGCTCAGGGTCGAGCATCCCGAAAACACGGTCGAGGTCTCGCGTTCTGAGAAGCGTCTTTTCGATCCGTTCGAGACCGGCTTCCCCGAGTTTCGTGTGGGCAAGTTCCCTGTGCAGTTCCCCAAGCGCACAATCCGGGCATATCATCTCGTTCCTGGACTTAATCGACCGTTTATCTATCGGAGTGAACTTATTTTCAAGCAAGCAGTACCGGCAGAGACGAACCGATCTGCACGAGAGTTGATAGCCGTTTAACATCTCCAGAAACTCCCGCGCGGTATTCGAATCCCCGGGTGCAAGCAATATCAGGTCTGCGCTTCTCAGCATCTCGATTGCTTCAGATGGTTTTCTGAAGCGGTTTTCTGACATGAATTTCTGCGGTCGCATCCCTCTCTTGGTTTTCGCAAGCGTGAGCGTGCCGCAGAAGATGGGGGTCTTCTGGAAGTCTTTGACCTGCATGATGCCGATCTTTGACCGCTCCGGGTTTGCGATAACTGAGATAGCCATATATAACTCCATAGAGATGTATTGCACATAACGCTTTCAGAACATCCAGAACACTTGAAACACTTGAAACACCTGAAACGCTTTCGGAAAAGGATCAAAACATGATCAGGACAGGATCAGAGAACATGGACAATCCAGACCCAGCCGACTTCGGAATCCTCAATGGGATCTCAGAAGTCATCGCAACAACGAGATCAGATTCAGGCATTCCAAACGCTGCGCCCATCGGGATCATCTGGAATCGCGACAGGTTATACGTACAACTCTTTCCAGGATCGCATACGCGGCAGAACGCTGCCAGAACCGGAAAGATCGTTGCAAATATCACCTATGACCTGATGATGTACGTGGAGTGTACATTCGAAGATCCGAGTCCGGAAGCGTTCGAATACCCGGGTGGCATGGACTATCCGGTGCTGAAACGTGCAAGTGCGTGGATTTTATTTGAATGCAACCAGTCGAAGGGCAATATGTTTGAATTAACACCGATACGTGGAGTGATCCATGATAAACCGATGCTTTGCATAAACAGGGGGAAAAACGCGGTAATAGAGGCGCTCGTACACGCAACGCGGTACCGTCTGAACGGAGACGCGCAATATCTCGATCTGATCGAGCATTACGACAGGATCGTGCAGAGATGCGGCGGCGATCGCGAAAAAGAGGCGATCGCGAGACTGAAAGAGATCATGGAGGTACGATGAAAGCACGTCTCGAATGCATCCCCTGTCTCCTGAAACAGTCGCTCAATGCTACAAGGGTGGTGACCGATGATCAGGCAGTGCAGGAGAAGGTGCTAAAATCGGTGATGGCGGAGTTACTGGATTCTCCGCTTGATTCTAGCCCGCCCTTAATTGCGCACACCATATACGCCATAGTAGATGATATTACCGGGCGCTATGATCCGTATAAAAGTCTTAAAATGGAATACAACCAGATTGCGATGGGGATGTATCCTGATCTGAAAGATATTGTAGATAAATCGGATGATCACCTATTTACCGCGGTGAAACTCGCAATCGCTGGAAATATCATCGATTTTGGTGCGGATATCCAGTTCGATGTAGAAGAAACGATAAGGGATGTGCTGACAAAGGAATTTGCGATAAATGACTACCCTTTGTTTGTGGAATCGCTTGAAGATTCTGAGAACATCCTATATCTTGCAGATAATGCCGGAGAAGTTGGTTTTGACCGGATACTCATCGAAGAGATAATAGATTACGCGGATGTCGTGTATGCTGTGAAGAAAAAGCCGATCATCAACGATGCGACCATAGACGACGCTATCTTCTGCGGAATCGATTCCATCGCGGAGATCGTGACGACATCGGACACGCCAGGGACGATTCTTGAGCGGTGCGATCCGGAATTTATCGAGATCTACAGATCGGCGGATGTGATCATCAGCAAGGGGCAGGGAAACTACGAAACACTTAGCGAGGAAGCAGGTAACATCTTCTTCATGCTCCTGGCAAAGTGTCCTGTGATCGCAGCCGATCTCGGTGTCGGGATCGGGGATGCTGTGCTTCTATCGGCACCGTGAGCAGGTAATCGGGCACCGTAGCTTTTTCAAGTGAAATCGCCATGCCCTTAGATTTTACCGCAGAGCACGCGGAGGGTTGAAGTGGTCTCAAAACTCTGCGCCCTTTGCGCCCTCCGCGGTGATAAATCACTTGATTTTCAGACAGTGCTGGTAATAGCGTCTTCTCAGTCTGCCTTACATATACAAAACTTTTATATTGTTTCGTACTCGATAACTCTCCATCATGGAGACCAATTTCATAAAGCAGCACAAGGATTCCAATACCTTTATCATCGAAGGGTCGTCTTTTTTTGACACCCCTGTGCATCTGAATGGCAATCTGATCGTTGGCGACAACACCGATTTCTGGAGCGACCTTGTCGTTACAGGGTCTCTTGAAATGAGGAAATATGTTACAATCAAGGGCTCGGTGCGTGCAGCAAGTGCGATCATCGGCGCACATTCAATGATTGAGGGGGGTGTGAAGACAGAGCAGGACTGCACCGTGCTCGATCATACCATGATCGGCGGGAATATCACAGCAGGCGGAGATGTCATGCTCAGACCGAACATCAAAGCCGGAATCGTGGATGCGGCAGGCAACATCGAAGTCACAGGCAGGGCTTACGTCAAAGAACTGCGTGCAGAACAGAAGATCATCGCAAGGAAAGATATGCTGTAACGATGTTGTCACAGCCAGAGGTTTCGCAAACGGTAGCAGATTCTCACATCATCTACACAAAGCGTACCGGTGATGTCACAAAGAGGATCGATTACGATTACAAGCGGTGCTGTGGTTGCGGCATCTGTGTCGATCTCTGCCCCACGGGTGCGCTCGAACTCGGCGATATGTGTGCCATCGGAACAGGACTGGACGCGCCGCCTGTGCTCATGGATCCTGATAAATGCTCGTTTTGCGGGATGTGTGCCGCATTTTGCCCGACAAAAGCAGTTAAGATGGATATCGATGGGGAAGACGCCGTAAAACGGGAATGTTATCCGCACATCGAGCCAAAGGCACAGCCAAACGAGTCCTGCATCCCATGCAGCCTCTGCGAGCAGGTATGCAGTTCGGATGCGATCACGGTCGAATACACATTCCCGAAGAAGGAGGAGATCGCACCGCTCAAGGAGGGTGTGACCGGCGAGATCAGCATCGATATGAAGAAGTGCAACTTCTGCGGAATCTGCGCATACTTCTGCGACGCGTTCATCCTGATTCCAAAGGATAAGGGCGAGATAACGCCTGTCGATCGGGCAACGGATCCGCCGTCGACGCTTGCATTACCGTTCGAAAACATCTTAATCGATGAGGATGTTTGCGATTACTGTGTGCTCTGCGAGGATATCTGCCCTGAGGATGCGATCAAGGTCACCGGCACGAGAGAGGTGGCTGCGCCCCGCGTATCAGGCACGCTATCGGTCAATGATAATTGCGTTGCGTGCGGCTGGTGCAAAAGCGTCTGCCCTTACGATGCTATCGACATTTTCAAGCCGTTCGAAGGCGAGATCCGGCTGATCGAGAATCACCTCCTAAGATGCGACCCGCTTGGCTGCCATGCGTGCTTCAATGTCTGCCCTGCAAATGCATGGTACATCCCTGATGATAAGAAGATCGATGTATCGGCGGACCTGTGCACCTTCTGCGGCGCATGTGAACATGCGTGTTGGCTCGATGCGATCGCTGTCGATCGAACCGGTGTTGTGCACACGCCTCTATGCGATACCGCGTGGAGCGAAGAGTGGAAGCACGGGATTGCGAGCATCGCCTCCGGGAAGCGGGCACGCCCGGATCAATCACATGTAGTCGTTTCGCCAGCGCCGGAGCGTGAGGCGGCTCCTGCGCCCAGGATGCCGGTCATCGATCCGGTCCTGCTTGAGCGGGCGCGGGAGAGGCTCGACCGGATCATGCCGATGCTCTCTGACGTGAAGGCGAGGCGAAAGTGGGAGACGACTCTTACCGAGGGCTGCCATGATGTGGCAGGGTCTGCGGTCGAATAACATTGTCTCAAAGACCGACCAAACAGTAACTTTTTTATGGTAGCAGCCAAATGTGTTGTGAGGAACAGCATCATGAGAAAAAGAAAAAGTTATGACGATTCACCCATCGATTTTGACATCTTCGAGGATATGCTCGATGATCTGATCGATCGTATCGACGAGATTGGCGATACCGTCCCGATGGTGTATGGATTTTCCGTAACCAAGCGCCCGGGGGAGGCGCCCGAGATTTTTGAGTTTGGAAGCCGCCCGATGATCGATGATCCGGTTACCGAGGGATACAAACCGTTGCTTGAAATCTTCGAAACCGATGATTGTGTGCATGTGGTTGCCGAACTGCCTGGCATCGAAAAGGAAGATGTCTCAATGGATGCCACCAAAAATACGCTTAAGATACGGGTACTCATCGAAGACCGTGAGTTTGTAGAGACGATCGAACTTCCGGCACGCGTTGATCCGTCGAGCGCCACTGCAAGCTATCGTAACGGTGTTCTTGAGGTCGCCCTTGCGCGGACTGGGGATGCCAGGACCCGGATAGAGATAACGTAACATGAAAAACGATGTCTGCGTACTCGTACCTACACTTAACGAGGCAGATACGATCGCTGACATCGTAACGAAATTTCTGGCAGACGGCTATCAAGTGCTGGTGATCGATGGGCATAGCACCGATGATACCCGTGAACTTGCTGCGGGCGCAGGCGCAGAGGTCATCGTCCAGACCGGAAAAGGGAAGGGGCAGGCAATCCAGCAGGCGTTTGCCACCATCGAAAGCGAATACCTGGTGATGATCGATGGCGATGGCACATACCTGCCAGGTGAGATCGACGTGGTGCTTGCGCCGGTATTGAGTGGCGAGGCGGATCACGTCATCGGGAATAGGTTCGCCAATTTCTCGCGGGGCGCGTTCACAAAACTGAATCTGGTCGGGAACAAGCTTCTGAACAAGATGTTCGGTATCATCTACGGGGGCTGGCTCAACGATATCCTGTCCGGTTACCGCGCTTTTGATAAGAAAGCATATAAAGGGATTGAACTGAACAAAACCGGCTTTGAGATCGAGACCGAGATCACGGTCGAATGTGTCAAGAAGGATTTAAGGATTGTGGAGATCCCGATTACATATCTGCCGAGGCGCAAGGGCGCACCAACGAAACTGAACCCCTTAAAGGACGGAGCAAGGATCGGAATGACCATATACAAACTTGCGAAACTGTACAATCCGATGTTCTATTTCGGAGTGTTCGGAGCGATCTTTATGCTTTTCGGTGTAGGAATCGGCATCTATGTGGTGAATGAATGGCTACATAGTATCACACATGTCCCGCTCACGATTCTTTCGACACTCCTCATCACCATCGGAATCCAACTATTCATCTTTGGCTTGATCGCAAATCTGATTGCAGCACTGCACCGGGAGACTCTGCGGGAGATCAGGCGCAAAATGCGCTATGTTCCGGAACAGGAAAAGGATTGACCCAGCTGTCTTTGACTGTGATCAATCCGGCATCGCCAGAACCTCTAAAATAACTCGTATTCCAGCTGTTTCTTGTCAGGATCGTAGATGCAGGTCGGATCTCCGCCATAGAAATCTCCCCCGTAGAAATACGCCTTCTGGCGGCAGCCTCCGCAGACATCCAGATAATCACACCGTCCGCACGTGCCAGCAAGCGTCATCCTCCGCTCCCGAATCTCGAGCAGTTGTGTTCCTGGACATTCGTTCCAGATCTCATTAAACGGACGCTCTTTGACGTTACCCACCGACATCTGCGGTGTGAAATGGCACGGATTCACATTTCCGAGATAATCCACATTCGCGACCTTGTTTCCGATCGAGCAGCCGCCTGAAATCGTCAGAAGTTCCCGGACCTTGTCGAACCGCTCAGGATCCTCTCGTTTCAGGCGTTCGAGGATGTATACCCCATCCATCGGCGAATCCGTCGTCAATATCTCGATCTCTTTGTCCCGAAGTTCGAGTGCCATGTCATAGAGATGTTTGAGCACCTGCGTCCGCTGCTCCTTCGTGACGTCCATCTCCATGATCTCTTTACCGCGCCCGGTCGGCACGAGGTGGTAGAGGCAGAACCGGTCTATCCCTTTCTCGACGCAGAGATCGAGCAGTTTCGGAACTTCCAGCCAGTTTTCCTTGTGTATAGTGATACGGAGCCCAGTTTTAAGTCCTGCTTCCTTCGCGTTCTTTATCCCTTCCATCGCGCGGTCAAAAGACCCTTTCACGCCACGGAACGAATCATGCATCTCTGCATTGGCTGCATCCACGCTAACCCCGACATACCTGATGTCTGCCTCTGCCAGCAGCGCAGCCACTTCTGGCGTGATCAGTGTTCCGTTTGTGGATATCACCATGCGAACTCCCTTCTCCTTTGCATGGAAGGCAAAGGGAAAGAAATTTTCGCTGATGAGCGGCTCTCCGCCGGTTACGATGAGTATCGGTGCGCCAAACGAAGCCATCTCATCGATGAATCGTATTCCTTCTTCGAGCGTCCATTCGTCGGGATGTTTCGACCTTGCATCCATGTAGCAGTGTTTGCACGAAAGATTACACTCACGCGTGATGTTCCACATGATGACCGGCTTGACCTCAGAAGAGAACCTGATTAAGTCATCGGGCGCCTCTGCACATGCTAACTCTCTCGCACGTATCGCCTCCCAGACTGTAGCGCGGTCTGCCAGTACTTTTGAGAAGATGATCATGCCACTTCTTCTGGACGCTTCTGTGATAAACGTTGTTATGGATGTTGTGATGGGGGCTGTGGCGGATAATGGCGTGGAATGCTTGACTATGGCAATTCCTCAAGTTTTAGTCCCTGAGAAGCCCTCCAAGTCCACTCGATGTCGAACCGGATGTTCTGCTTGCTGGCAGGAATGCCCGCAGCGCGGATGCGAGATTTGCGATCGTCATCGACTGGAGGATGATGTGACCCGGACCGGTCAGCGTTGTCAAGAATATCCCTTCCCCTCCGAAGAGCGACGTCTTAATCCCGCCAGCACTCGTGATGTCGTACCCGACAGTGGCATCGAATCCCACGACTGAGCCGGTATCGACTTTCACAGACTCGCCTTCCGCGAGATCCATCTCGACAAAGTCTCCGCACGCGTGTATGAAGACGGTACCGTCTCCACTGAATTTCTCAAGAATAAACCCCTCTCCACCGAAGAATCCTGCTCCGAGCTTCTTCGTGAACGCAATGTCCAGGTGAACGCCGCTTTCCGCACAGAGGAATGCATCCTTCTGCGCAAGAAACTCGGTTCCGTGCAGTTCGATCGGTCTGATTCTCCCTGGCACATTCCCTGCGAATGCCACATATCCGCTGCTGCCGGCAGGTGTGAATTCGGTGAGAAAGAGAGATTCCCCACTGAGTTTCCGCTTGATCCCGCTAAAGAGCCCGCCTTTCATCTTTGCCTCCATCTGCATGTTAGGGCTCATGTGATTCATCGCGCCAGCTTCGGCGTACACGATCTCGTTTCCATCCAGATGCAACGTGACAATCTGCAGGTTATCCCCTGTGATCTCGTATCTCATGGTTACCACCGATTGAATATATGCGGGTCAAGACGTATAAATGTAATCGGCGGAGATCAGAGAGGGGCAGGGGGGCAGGTGCGAGGTCGGGAGAGGTTGAGGTAGAACTTGATTCGCAAGGTTCAAGCAGTATTAAGAGACTATCCGAATAATGAAAGAAATCGATGAGGCAATAGATGACCCGATACTTTGAGGTAACAGACCGGGACTGCGCTGCAAGGATCGGTAGACTGATGCTGGACAAGCGAATCCGGACGCCAGCGATCCTGAACTCCGAATTGCTCGTGAAGCACCAGGGCAGCATCATCGATTGTGGGTGCGTGTGGGACCGGGGCGGCAGCCCGGAAAGATCGGCCGATCCCGGTAAACTGCTGATACTGCCGCACAGGTCGCTTCCGCCCCATGCACCACCAGAGATCGTCAACCGCCCGGCGCAACCACTATCACCAGCATCACAGCTATCCGGTCACGATGGCGCTGTTGGCGAGGTGATCCATCCGGCACAGGCAGATATACCAGGCGGTCGCGACCTCTATGTGATCGGTGCGGCGGCACTCTTTGAGAATCAGGCAAGGGCACTCGTCGATGCCGTGCTGAGACTGAAAAATAACACGTTGCCAGACACCGCGGTGTACGCCCCCGCGCTTGCAACGCCAGAGAACCTCGCTGTGCTGATCTATCTCGGAATCGATCTCGTTGACGACACCGCTTGCACAATACGCGGGTACCAGGACCTGTATCTGACAAGAGAAGGTACAAGATCGATCGACCGTCTGCGCGAGTTCCCGTGCTCGTGTGCGGTCTGCACAGGGGTCGGGATTCCGGAAGAGTTGCGCAGCCTCCCGCGGTCAGAGCGTGCCGGACTGCTTGCGGATCATAACACCACCAGATTGAGCGAAGAATTGAGTACCGTACGCGAATGCATCCGCGATGGAATCTTGCGCGAGTATGTGGAGAAACAGTGCAGATCCCAACCGTATCTCACGGCGGTGCTCAGGTTACTGGACTCTGAGCACACGTATCTCGAGGAACGCACCCCGACGGTGCGGAAGAGCGTTCTCGTTGCGAACACCGCGGAATCCCAGAATCGCGTCGAGGTCACCAGATTTGCCGAGCGTGTGCTCTCCAGATTCACTCCGCCCGATGCCGACACCGATACCCTCGTGATACTGCCGTGCTCGGCAAAGAAACCATACTCGCTGTCACAGTCTCATGCAAGGTTCTTCGATGCGCTCAAAGGGTACCGGCAGCAAATCCATGAGATCATACTGACATCGCCGCTCGGTGTTGTTCCAAGAGAACTCGAGACCGTGTATCCTGCAGCGCACTACGATATCGCTGTCACCGGAGAGTGGAGTCTCGATGAGACCGCGTGGGTCGCCTCATGCCTGCGCACATATCTTGCGAAACATGCGTACAAAAACGTCATAGCGCACGTCAGTGGCGGATTTTTCGATGTCTGCCGGATGGTTGAGCGCGATCTCGGAATCGAGATTGTGTACTCTGCCGCTGCCACCGGAAGTCTGCTGTCGAATGATTCGCTTGCCATGTTGCGGGAATCCGTTGCCGGGATCGTATCATCACAATCGCGCGAAAGAAGCAGGAGATCCCCACTCGCTACGGTTCGGGCGATTGCAGACTACCAGTTCGGGCTGGGCGTTGGGGAACAACTGATCCCGGATCGCGCACGGGTAAAATCAGGTAAATCCGGATTCAGGATATTCGCGGATCGCGAGCAGATTGCATCGTCCACCAGGTACGGCACGATCGCACCAACGCTTGCAGGGGCTGCCAACATGCCGCCAGACATCTACAGGGTCGAGATCGATGATTTCCTGCCGAAAGGATCGATCCTTGCGCCCGGCGTAGTCAGCGCAGACCCGCAGATCAGACCGATGGACGAGATGATAGTCTGTGGCAGCATGGCGTTTGGGGTTGAACGGGCGATGATGAGCGGGCGCGAGATGGTTGAGTCAAGCCGCGGGGTTGCTGTGGATCCGCGGGCGGTTAAGGGCGAGTGAGTCGGTTCGTTTCAAGTATCGACAAGCACCTGCACCGTGCACCCTTTCCCGGTTCGTTCGATCACCATATCGTGGAAGGTGACCGCCTTCACACCAACTCCAAACCTGTGCCGCCCCCGATCGATCGGCTCGCCAGAGACATGCGCTTTGAGGTGATACCTGCCCTCCACCCGCTCGATCCGCTCCACATCGAACCGCCCAAATACGATCTCTTCGACTTCGAAGAGGTACAATAGTTCCGAAAGAAAGTCGTACAGCAGATCCTTGCAGTCATCAGCGGATAGATCGATCTCGATGGTTCGTATCGGTTCTATGGTTGCTGCG
>JAUVWP010000049.1 GCA_030604085.1 Methanosarcinales archaeon
ACAGGATGATATCTTCGGGAGCATCAACTTCGAAGACATCTTCAGAGGTTTTGGTGGCGGTGGTGCAGGCGGGGGCGGAAGCATCTTCGAGACTTTCTTTGGCGGGGGCGGTGTACGACGGGGTCCGGAGCGTGGTTCGGATCTGAGGTATGATTTGCGCATATCGCTTGAGGATGCTGCAACAGGCATCGAGAAGAAGGGGGACGTGATGCGCACGGAAACGTGCGGCGTCTGCGATGGAACTGGCGCAAAACCCGGCACAACGTCGAAGACCTGCACGTACTGCCACGGCACCGGGCAGATCAGTCAAGCGAGGCGTACGCCATTTGGGCAGTTCATCACAGCCTCCCCATGCCCGCACTGTAGCGGCACAGGCAAGATCATCGAATCCCCGTGCAGTTCCTGCAACGGCAGAGGCAGGGTATGCCGCCCCAAGACGCTCTCGATCCGTATTCCGGCTGGCATCGGGTCAGGAGATCGGATACCCCACCGGGGCGAAGGAGATGCAGGGGTGAGAGGCGGTCCCCCCGGAGACCTGTACATCTTCGTGCATATCGATCCGCATCCGGCATTCAAGCGCGACGGGAATGACATCCTGTATGAACTGCCGATCCGTTTCACGCAGGCTGCACTCGGCGACGAGGTTCTGGTGCCGACACTGCACGGCGACGTGCGGATGAAGATTCCTGCAGGCACCCACTCCGGTTCGACCCTCCGTCTGCGCGGCAAGGGGATGCCAAAACTCCACGGGCTCGGGAAAGGAGACCAACTCGTGAAAGTCGGGGTCGTTGTTCCAACACACCTCTCCGCACGGGAACGGGAACTACTCGCAGAACTACAGGGGATCGAAGATAAAACCCCTTCAAAAGGTGGAAAAAAGCAGAAGGGGATATTTGAGAAGGTGAAGGACGCGTTCGTATGAATTAGATCCTCCGGGTCCGGTGCGGTTTGTGGGGGCGATTGCGTATCTGTGATCTGGCTTCTTGTCAAGCATGTCGGGGGCTGCCCGAGTCGCTCCATGAAAATCTATTAGTAGAATTATGAACGATCATCAAGAGATAACAATAGATTATGCAAAGATTAGTGTAGCCGAGATCATGACACGGGACGTTGTGACAGTCATCGAGGAGACCACAATCGAGGATCTGCTTGAGTTATTCGGGGAGCATCACTACCACAGCTACCCGGTTGTAACAAAAATCGGTGAACTCTCTGGAATCATCAGCGAGGATATCGTTCTGGAGATCCTGCTGTTTGACCGGATACCTGCGTCAGGACATACGCATCTGTCAGCAGTACGGTCGCTTGGCGATGATGCAAGCGGGATCATGATGCCATATCCTGTAACCGTCTCTCCTGATACCAGTCTATCCGAAACCGCTGACCTGATGCTCAGGCATCGTGTCGACCGCATCTGCGTGGTCGATTCCGGAAAACTTGTCGGCATTCTGTCGAAGAGGGACATCGTCAATGAAATCTGCAAACGAAGAGACTGAAACATGCACGCACTACTGGCGCTTCTCCTGATCCTATTTCTGGCAAAGGTATTTGGGGAACTGGTCGAGCGGGCAGGTTTTCCGAGCATCCTTGGCGAGATCGTTGCAGGCATCGTCTTCGGACTGCTCTTCCTGCGTCCTGACAACGAGGCGCTGCTCTTCTTCAGCGAACTCGGCGCCATATTCCTGTTGTTCACTGCCGGATACAAGGAGATCAATCTGCGGGAACTGAAGACGGCATCGAAGATGGCGCTGATCCCGACCCTATCGCAGGTGCTGGTTGCATTCGGCTTTGGGTTTCTGATCGGCGCCATATTCGATTTCCCGCAGATGGCGCGTCTCTTCATAGGGGTTGCATTCAGCATAACCAGCATCGGCGTGTCGGTAAGGACACTGATCGATCTCGATTATCTCTCAAAGAAGATCGGCTCGACGATGCTTGCATCCGCAATCCTTGATGACCTCATCGGAATTTTCATGCTCTCGGTGGTGATCTCCATAGCTGCCAACCAGCAGATACCAGCAGGCATGGAGATACTGGTCATAGCAGGCAAGATGCTCGGCTTCATAGCCGTCATGGCAGTCCTCGGGCGTGTGGTCTTTCCGGTGCTGTTCACGTACATACATCGGATGCGCGTGAAGGAGTCGATCTTTGCGTTCGTGGTCATGATCGCGCTATTCTCTGCATACCTTGCCGAGGCATTCGGTCTACATGCGGTGATCGGGGCGTTCATCGGCGGGGCATGTCTGTCGAGTGTGCCGCTCGCAAAGATCGAGGATGTGCAGAGCAAGGTTTCCGGCATCGCTTACGGGATATTCATACCGATCTTCTTTGCGTTCATCGGGCTATCTGTCGATCCGGCTGCGATACAGGCGGCGGGACTGTTTGCACTCCTCGTGATCGTGATGGCACTCTCAGGAAAACTGATCGGAGGATTCATAGGATCGAGGATCGCGGGTTTCGACTCTTATGACAGTCTGATCTTCGGTGTCGGTGTGATGCCGAGGGCAGGCATCGAACTCGTGGTGATATCGGCTGGCAGGAGTATGGGTATCATCGGGGATGAGATCTTCTCTGCGATCGTCCTGATGGTTGCGGTCTCGGTTATCGTCTCTCCTGTGCTGCTTAAATTCGCAATCAAGATGAAAGAAACGCACACCGCCCCGGAACCCACAAACACACAGCCGCGGTAGACCTCGGACATCCACCTCTGAAAAAACAAGAACCGGACGGCGACACCACCTGCCG
This sequence comes from Methanosarcinales archaeon, assembly GCA_030604085.1. GTDB lineage: Archaea > Halobacteriota > Methanosarcinia > Methanosarcinales > Methanogasteraceae > Methanogaster_A. The sequence continues at coordinate 2,746 of JAUVWP010000049.1, forward strand.
CCGCCCGCGATATTACAATTTTGCGCCTATTCCGCCCGAAGCGGACTCAGTCCAAGCGCCCTGATCTGCTCGACAAACTCGGTGACCGTCTCCCGAAACTTCGGTCCTTCGCTTGCAGAGACCCATTCGAGATGCACCCTGCCCTCGAGTCCGAGAAGCTTCATCGCATCGACTACGTTCTTCATCCGCTCCTCGGTGTAGACATTGCCGTCGATGTAGTGGCAGTCGCCGATGTGGCATCCTGTGACCAGAACACCGTCCGCACCGTCCTTCAATGCCTGCAGGATGAACGTGGGCTGTATCCTGCTTGAGCACATCACGCGGATGACCCGTGTGTTTGTCGGGTACTGTAGTCTGCCGACGCCGACAAGGTCTGCTCCTGCATACGAACACCAGTTGCAGCAGAACATCACGATCTTTGGTTCGAATACAACCATTTTACGCCACCTCCTCAATGCTGCCATCAGTAAATGCGAATGCGTCAATCACGGCTGATATCTGTTTTGTTGTGAAGTGCCGTGCTGTGATCGCACTTGTCGGGCATTCGGCTGCACATGATCCGCATCCCTTGCAGATCGCAGGGTCGATTTCGCTCTTGCGGGTCATGTAAGAGATCTCCTCGGTCACAATCTCGACCTCTTTTAATTCAGGTGCGCCGTACGGGCATACCTCAACACACCTGCCGCAGCCGATACAGACGTCCGCATCCACGACCGATATGACACCGCTCGTCTCAAGCTGTTCTTTCGCAAGGATCGAACATGCGCGTGATGCGGCAGCAGATGCCTGTGAGATCGATTCGTCCACGAGCTTTGGTGCCTGAGCGCTTCCTGCGAGGAATACGCCATCGGTTGCGAAATCAACCGGTCGCAGCTTGATGTGCGCCTCGAGGAAGAACTTGTTGGAATCAACAGGCACCTTAAAGAGCATTGCAGTGTCCTCTGCGCCTTCTGGTGCAACAAGCGGTGCACTCAGGACGACTAAGTCTGTTGCAATCTCGAACTTCGTGTCGTTCAGGAGTTTGTCCGTGATTGTCACGGTTCCATCCGCAACGACCGGCTCATCGTCCTCAGTGTAGCGCATGAATATAACGCCGAATTCACGTGCGCGGGTGTAGAGTTCCTCCCAGACGCCGTACGTCCTGATGTCACGGTAGAGGACGTAGATATTCCGTTCGGGGTCCTCTTCCTTTAGCCGGATTACATTCTTCATCGCTGTTGTGCAATAGACTCGTGAGCAGTACGGTCTCTCGTCGTTTCTGCCGCCTGCGCACTGGATCATCACAACACTCGCAGCATCAACGGTTCCTTCGTCGAGTTTTACCTCGAGCGCAGACTGCGTGATCACGTTATCAGCACCGTATCCGAAGTATCCCTCTGGTTCGAACTCGTTTGCGCCAGTTGCGATTATTGCGCTCCCAAACTCGATCTCTTCGCCATTTGAGAGTTTTCCTTTGAAGCGACCCATCGCACCCTCGACCTCGTCAAGCGTTGTGCCGGTGTAGACTGTGAGATTCGGATTACTATTTACAGCCGCAATCATCGGGTCAAGAATTTCGGTCGTCGTTCTTCCGTCCTGAAGCCTCGTAAACGTCCTGAAAAGACCGCCGAGTTCGGGCTCTCTCTCGACAAGATACGTCGTAAAGCCCTTCTCAGCAATATCGAGTGCTGCGGTCATGCCGGCAACACCGCCGCCGATGACGAGCCCTCCGTGATTGAAGTCAAGTTTCTGGGTATAGAGCAGGTCGAGAAGCGCAACCCGTGCAACGCTCATCCTGGTGATGTCTTTTGCCTTCTCGGTAGCCAGTTTCGGCTCCTGCTGGTGCACCCACGAGCAGTGCTCCCTGATGTTTGCAAGCTCGAATAAGTACGGGTTGAGTCCCGCGTCCCTGCATGTGTCTTGGAATAGCGGTTCGTGCGTTCGCGGGGTACACGAGGCTACAACAACCCGATTCAGGTTGTGTTCCTTGATTACATCCTTTATGTTGTCGAGTGAGTCTGTTGAGCATGCATACGTCTGCTCATAAGCATGAACCACATACGGAAGCGTCTTGACATACTCGACGACCGCTGGAACGTCCACAACTGAAGCGATGTTGATTCCGCAGTCGCAGACGACGACCCCGATTCGTGGTTCTTCGTCTGTTATGTCCTTCTCAGGCACATACGTCCGCTCGATTACGAGTGTTCCACGCGCCGACGCAAGGATCGAGTGCGCCTTTGATGCTGCGCCTGATGCGTCCGCCACGGTGTCAGGTATGTCCTTTGGCGCAACGATCGTACCACATGCGAAGATTCCGGGAACGCTTGTCGTCATCGGCGCATCGATTGCGGTTGTGATGTTTCCATACTCGTCCATCTCGATACCTGCAATCTCCGCGAGCTTCTTGCTCGATTCGGACGGCGTGAGACCGATCGAGAGGATAACCATATCAAACTCCTCGCCCGCGGTCTCGGTCGATCCCTCGACCTCGTAGCGGACAGAGAGCCTGTTTGTGACCGGATCAATGTCAACACCTGATGGGCGTGAACGGATGAATCTGATCCCGGTTTCGTTCTTCGCACGCTGGTAGAATTGCTCAAAGCCCTTTCCAAACGCTCGCAGATCGATGTTAAAGATCGTGGTCTCGAGTTCCGAGTCGTGCTCCATCGCAACCATCGCTTCCTTGGTCGCGTACATGCAGCAGACCGCAGAACAGTTCGGGCGCCCGATCTCGGGATTGCGCGATCCTATACACTGGAGCCACGCGATCTTCTTCGGAGTTTCGCCGTTCGCCATCTTCACATGACCCACATAAGGACCTGATGAGGAGAGGAGCCGCTCGAACTCAAGTGCTGTTACGACATCGAGGTGCTCGTAGTGGAATTGCTCAAGTTCAGTCGGGTCAAACGGCGCAAATCCGGTCGAGAGGATGACTGATCCGACGTTGATCACCTCATCCCTGTCCTTCATCTCGTAGTCGATCGCGTCGTTCTCACAGACCTTCTTGCAGTTGCCGCACTTGCCCTTTGTCAGATAGATACAGTGCTCGGCATCGATCGTCATGACACGGGATACTGCCTGCGGGAACGGAAGGTAGATCGCCTTTCTCTTGCTCATTCCGGCGTTGTACTCGTCAAGAACCTTTACGGGGCATTTGGCAAGACATAGTTCACATGCAGTGCACTTGACAGGATCGACATACGTTGCTTTTCTCGTTACTGTGATCTCGAAGTTACCCGCTTCCCCTGATATCTCCTTGATCTCGCTGTATGCCAGGAGTTCGATGTTCTGGTGTCTTGACGCCTCCGCAAGCTTTGGCGAGAGCGTACACATCGAACAGTCGAGCGTCGGGAATGTCTTGTCGAGCTGCGCCATCACTCCGCCGATCGCCGGGCTCGACTCGATCAGGTAGACCTTGAGCCCGCTGTCAGCAAGGTCGAGCGCTGACTGGATACCAGCGATGCCGCCTCCAGCTACCGCAACCGCTCCTACTAATTCTGCCATTACTTGCCACCCCCTGCGATCTTCTCAATCTTTGCTATGAACTCGTCGTTCTTGGCGTAGTTCATGTCGATACCAAGTTCCTGCGGGGTATATCCCATTCCAAGCCCGAGAAGCTGTGAATAGTGAACGATTGGCATATCAAAAACATCTCCGAACTTCTTTGCAATCTCGGTCTGACCAACATCCATCTGGAGGTGGCAGAACGGACATGCATCCACGATGCAGTCAACGCCGGCTGCTTTCGCATTTTCGAGTTTCGCTCTGGCAAGCTTGAGTGCGGTCTCAAGGGCTGATGTCCGCACACCGCCGCCTGCGCCGCAGCACGCGTTCTTGTCCTTGTACATCACCGATTCCGCCCCTGTCGCCTCAACAAGCTCGTCAAAGAACGTCGGGTTCTCGATACTTCCCAGATGCCGTTCCTTTGAAGGTTTTATCAGGTGGCAGCCGTAATGCACGGCAACCTTCAGGTCAACAGGATATTTGACCGATTCCTTGACCTTTTCGGTGCCAACTTCATCGTACAGGTACTCCATGATGTGGCGCACCCGGATCGTGCCTTTGAACTCGCGTCCGATCTCGGAAAGTACGTCGTTGACTTCTTTTTTGAGGTCCGGGTCTTCTTTCAATAGGTTGTTCGCATCCACGAGTGATCCGAAGCAGCCGTTGCAGACTGTTAGCAGATCCATGCCCATCTCTTCGGATAGCACAACGTTTCGAGATGCGAGCGCAAGCCATGTGAGCTTGTCGAATGATCTGAAGACGCCGGGCGCAGGACAGCATGACGCCCCTTTCAGTTCCAGAAGATGCACGCCGAGTTCTTCCATCACAATCTTTGTTGCTTTCTCAATTCCAGGATACCTGTTCGGCGCGATACATCCGAGGAAGAATGATAGTTCGCTCATGATTTGTCCTCCGTCAATTTATCAAACTTCGTTGCAGCAACGATCTTGTGCACCTCTTCGAGCGCATCAGGGTAGTTGTGCACGGTCTCAGGAAGCTCATTTAACCCGAGAGCTTTTCGCTTCTCCTTGCTATCATCGTTTATGGGAACGGCATGCCCGGTCTTTGCCATCAACTGCGCAACCTTCCTGTGATTGTCGAGCATGATGCCATCGTGCACCGCAATCGTTCTGATCTTTAAGAGAATGTCCACGTTCGGAACACCTTGTGGGCACCTCTCCTGGCACTTGTAGCAGGTCGTGCAGTTCCAGAGGTACGGGTGGTTCAGAAGCTCATCCCGCATTCCGAGGTTTGCCATCCTGAGGAGCTGCCTGATGTTGTATTTCGGCTCGTGCTCTGCCATCGGGCAGCCGGCAGTACAGCCCGTACAGTTGAAGCATAAGATCAGTTTTTCAGCACCGGGTTCGGTCAGCACCTCGTCCCTAAATGCCTTGTCGAGGTCGCTTGTCTTGATTACGTCACTCATCTCCATCGCCTCCATCGCCGCCATTGCCACCACCAAGTTTGCGTGCCAGATACACGGTAAGATCCAAAACCTCAAACGGGTAATCGTGCCCGTGCTCGGAATCCTCCTCTTCCTTGAGACAGTTCAGATGCGCAAGACACTTCGGACACGACGTGATCAGCACATCAGCGCCCGTTCTCTTTGCCTCGTCCATCCGCAGGACTCGAAGTGCTTTTGTGTGGTCGTTGCAGTTCATCATCGAACTGACGCCGCAGCAGAGAGCGTTCTCCTTGGTGTGCTGCATCTCGACGATGTTTGCGCCGGTTGCGGCAATCGCCTTTCGTGGGGCATCATACTCGCCGGTGTGGCGTCCAAGCCTGCACGCGTCATGGATTGCAGCAGTCGCACTGCCGTTCGTGATCCCGAGATCAGCATCTGCGAGAACCTGGCTGATGTGCTTAACCTCGCAATCGAGGTCGTAATCCATCAGAAATGTCCTGTAGCACTCCGCACAACTCACAACGAGGGTATCAATTCCGCTCTCGTTGATAAGCCTTGTGTTCTCCTCTTTGAGCTTATCAAACATCTCCTGATTCCCCTGCCAGAGCTGGTCGTGCCCGCAGCATTTGAGCTGCATGATCTTTGGGCTGAGCCCTGCTTTTGAGAGGAGCGTTACAGAGGACGTTGCAATCTCTCCGAAATCCATATCCAGATCAAAGAACATGTCGTGGAAGTCTACACATCCGGGGAAGTATCCGATTCCGGCTGTGTCATCACCCTTTAGGAGGGTCGTTTTGCTGTTACCAAGCTGCGTCATCAAGTCTGCCAGTTCTGTAAAGACGCCTTTGTGTACGATATCTCTGGGCTCGCCCCCAATTCTCTGATCGAGGAAGAAGTCCAGCAACCGCACACCCTGTGGACAAGCTGTAACGCACTGTCCGCAGGTTAGACAATCCCAGACGTCTGTATCTGTGTCGTAGATGTTTGAATCGTAGATTGCGACTCTTGGAGAGAATTTCACAACCCTACGCACAGGACAGATGGCAATACAGGTGCCGCACTGGTAACACACTTGAGAATTGTTCGAATTATTGGTCACCGATATTCACCTACTGCTCCGTTTGTTAACTTATAACGATCATGAAATGTTATCCATCTGCTATCTTGAGATGGTTCATGCGAAACAAGGATTTACTCATAGGTAGATATAGTGGATGGCAGGAGAATATTAAAAGGTTTCGGAGTGTCGAGGACGTTTCAGATGTTAAGTCTCTCCGGTGCTGAGGATGTGTTGGGCATGATGATGTTTCGCCGTATTTCATCACGAATGACACGAATCGAGTAAATCGATAGAAATGTCCTGGATTTTCAGATGGTGCCGCGATCTCGATCAAACGCCCGGGCAAGCACGTCGGCGCACCTTAAATAAATTTTAACAGAGGCATAAATACATTTATCCCCCTTCTGCGCCATCACCGATCATGAAGATCGCAGGAATCGATGAAGCAGGCAAAGGTCCGGTGATCGGACCGATGTGCGTTGCAGGCGTGCTCGTGGAGGAGGAACGGATGCATCTGATCGATGGACTCGGTCTGAAAGACTCCAAAAAACTGACTCCGAAGAGACGCGAGTTTTTTGACGGAGAGATCAAGAAAATAGTTGACGGCTGGTTTGTGCTGGAGGTGAGCGCACACCAGATCGACGAACTGCGCACGGTCATGACGATGAACGAGATCATGGTCAATGCATTTGCAAGAGTGCTTGAGAACTTAGAACCCGAACACGCATTCCTGGATGCTGCCGATGTCAATGAGGCGCGGTTCGGAAGAAACGTGCAGGAGTCATGCAAGCACCATCTAAGGGTTACTGCACGGCACAAAGCCGATGCGACATACCCGATCGTTGCCGCAGCATCCATCATCGCAAAGGTGCAGAGGGATCACGCGGTCGAGACGCTGAGGGAGGAGGTCGGGGATTTCGGCAGCGGGTATCCGTCCGATCCAAAGACCATCCGGTTCATGCGGGAGTGGTTCCGTGAGCACAAGGGTTTTCCGGAGTGGGTGCGGCATTCGTGGAAGACTACAAGAAACGTGGCAGCGGCAGCAGCGCAGAGGACGCTGTGATCGGACGCTAATCTGCATTTCCGTCCATTTCGTAAAATATGGTTGATGAAAACACTTAAATTTATCATGTAGCTGGTGATTAGATTCGATGTTTTCGGTGAGGGGATCATTGCTTCACCATTTCTCCTTCGACCCACTTCCGCAGATCTCGAACCATCTCCAAGGCTTTCTGGCGATAAGGGCAATTCTTATTCTGCAGGGAGATACTCATATCTGAACTCCACTGCGAATGGCGATAGTGTTCGTAGTTCCATCCATCTCCGTCCTGCGAGCTTTAACCTCCTTCTCGATGATGAGAAAATCAAGGTCGCGATCCTCGGTGATATCACCACGAGCATAAGAACCGAAGAAGCTGATCTTGACTGGATTTGCAGCTTTCTTCAGGAGTTTAATTGCTTCTTGAATGGTTTTCCGGGATACCGCACGTATTCCTCTGCTGCATTATTGTGTCGCTTCTTTTGGTTCTGGTTCTCGAATGCGCCCACTTTCGACGAGAATTTGCTGCAAATCGTCTGCGGATAGCGGACATTCGATTAAATCGAGCATTTTCTGTTTATTGGCAAGACCAATCTGTTTACGGCGTTCAGCCATCAGTCAGTCATTAAATTCCTTCTCCCCATGACTTGTTCGAGTGCGAACCGATGTTTTTTTGCCATCAAGGTAGTACCAGAACATGGTGTGGTGAGTCTTATCAGGAACAAAACCCTTCCTCTTGATTGCGGTAATGAATTTGGATGTAGGATAAACAGCCATTTTTAGATCTCCTCGACTCTAACCGAATCTGCCTTGAGTAGATCACGAAGTTCAATTGCGTCGGGTGTCAGATTCTCATCCGGTTCGTTGATTAGACCCTCGTATAGGAAAGCGAACTCTTCCCCAAGCTGGCGCAGCGCTTCCTGCCGATCCTCTGAAAACGCATGTAAGCCATAGCGTGGGCACTCATACACCCACAGGTTATTGCGATATTCCGGAGAGCAGATTACAGGTTCCCTGAGGATGAAACGCTTGTCGTTGAAATGGAATGACGATGTTAACACTGTATGCCTATGGTTAAGCTGCCAGTCATCAATATCTGGTCTGCCAGTGATTAGTGTTGATTGTCGTATTCTGGACACCAGTTACCTCCGTTCACCTGATAAGAGTCCCCACACATTCCTGTAATCCGAGCCGGACAAATGAGAACCTTCTGGCCGGATCCGTTCCCAGTCGTCTTCGTCCATGTTCTTCAAAAACTCTCTCGCTTCACGTACACCGGCTGTATCAGCCGCTTGACCGAAGTTCACTCTAAACTCTCTGCCTATGTTTTCAGCGACACTTCGCGGGGCAGAATTCATCCGCATCAGAACAGCTTCCTCAGTCTTCACTCCATGGTAAATCATCGCCGGCAGGGCATTGATCCTCCGGCGTTCACTCTCGGGAAGTGAATCAAAATCGACGCCCGACATCTGGCTTAATGCGGAAAGCCCCCATGTTCCAGTGTTAACGAGATTTCGATAAATCGCTTTACAGGCATCAGTAATAGCTTCAGTTTCATTGCCTTCGAAAAACTGCCGCGCAATGTCCTGAATACTTTCTCCTGAAACCCATGCATTGGTTATATCAGCAATTTGCCTTTTTTCGGTGCCTTTGCCACCAATCTCTGTAAGGGATTTCAATTGCGGCACCTTTAGCATTACGCCGAATAAATCAGCCAATCCGTTTCCAGAACCAAATAAACTATCTGGAGTCCAGTCCGCTGCTGTAAGTTTTCGTTCCAATTGATTCAAGCCAGCAAGAGCTTTCTCTACACCTTCAGGTGAAAAACCAGTCATGTCTGCTAGTTCTACTTGTCCGGGATTATCAGCTAGTTTTATTGCATAGTTTCTTGTAGCATCCAAAAGAGCATCTGCTTTTTCTTTGCCGTCTTGGGAATAACTTAACATCCCGTAACCATAGGTGTTTCTAAGCAATTGCTCAGTATCAGCGAGAACCGCATCGAGATTTTTCTTCTCATTCCACAAGTGCGCGATATAACATCGAAAATCATCCCACTGCTCTTCCTGAATAGCGGTACTGAGGTCATTAAGACTTCCAACCTCTTCAAGCTCCTCCAGCATCTTGACGAGACGAGATACCAGCTCTCCTGTTGTTTTGCTAACATATTCAACGATCTTTTCTGGCTCGTTCCCTGCTGCAAGACCTACAACACCGACACTATCATGCCCCATGCATCCGGCACGACCTGCTAGGTTCCAAAATTCTCTTGGAGACATTTCCTCAGAGTATGTGCCATGAGGAACAAAGCGGGAAGATAAAAAGACGGATGAGACTGGAAAGTTGATCCCTTGCGCTATTGTAGTGGTAGTGCAAAGAACACGCAGATTTCCTTCCTCAGCCAGCCATTCGATTAGTGCCCGAACTTCATCGGAGAGTCCGGCATGATGTACACCGACACCACGGGAAAGCATTTCGACAAGTTCGAAATCCGGGCTGATTTCAGTTTCCAAGAATTTCTGAACCAGTTCTATTTTATCTGGTATGGGAGAAAGCACATCAACTGTTTCACTGATTTTTCGAGCCATCGTCCACACAGAATCGATTTTGGAGGTAGCTACTGCTATACTTGTTCCTCGCTTGGAAAAGATTTTTGCCATGGCAGCAGTTTGTAGAGCAAAGCCTTTTTGTAGACTATTTTTTGCGTCAAAAACCTTTGACTTTGGTATATCCAGTGGCTTAACATCCCCAACCAAATGTTCACCTTCTAAATGGATTGTTTTTGGGGTCGTTGTTAGTGTCTGATATTTCAGCCTCCAGCCTGCACGGACTGAATCGTCCGCTTCTGCATGGAAGATTCCTACGATGCGTTCGTTTGGCCTCCATGGTGTGGTGCCCATACTAATCGTGCGTCCAGCGTTCACATCGTGCGCCAGCCAACGAGCCAGTGTTTCCGCCTTCTCAACGTAAGGCATCAACAGTAAGAAATTGGCAGAACTCTGATACTCTTGCTTGATAGTTGCAAGCAAAAGCTCTATGCGCAGTCCCCGGGTCTCGTCTTCTATATTGTGTGCCTCATCCATCACAACTAGGGCAAGCGGACGCGATACTTTCTTGTTTCGGATCACTAACTGGAGCTTTTCCGGTGTGGCTACAAGAACATCAAACATTCGTTCATCGTCATGACCCGACAGAAGGTCATCTTCAAATGTGTCAATCTCTACCGCACCAGTTAGTTGCTCGACCTGCACACCAATGGGCTCAAAATCACGCCGCAAACGGCGAGCAATCTGTGCGGTCAAAGCGCGTGTTGGTGCTACATAAGCGACCCAGCCATCATCAGCATCGAACTGATTTAGTGCCTGCAATATTCTGAACTGCGCAAGCAGTGTTTTTCCACCGGATGTTGGCATTTCAACCACAACCGCCGTGCTGGCCTGGTCCAGCAACCCCTGTTCCTGTAATGCGGTTCGCTGTGGAGGCAACAGTTCAAACAACGCTTGCTGTTTTGTGGCATTTTTAACAAATTGTGCCACTCGCGAATTGACTGCTCGGGCAACCCACCAGATTGACCCGGCTACCATCTGCCGGGAAGCGATGTGTAACCAGCGCAACAAAACTTCCAACTGGGCATCATGGGCGGCGGTGGCTGCCTCGATCCCCGATTCAAAGTGCTTGTCCAGTTGTGTGGCGATGTTTGATAGTTCACCTTGCAACATATAAACAGACAGAAGCTCAGTGCTCTTAGCCCAATGATATAGTGCTACCAAGCGCAATGCCATGGCTCGGTCACCCGCATCGGAACCATTGTTCAGCGCACCGGTTTCATAGGTTTTTTGATCTTCCCGCAGTCCGATGATGGTGTAACGAATATTATCCAGATCATTCCACCCTTTTTTACGAAACAGACTAACCCAATACTCAAACAGTTTGTATAACAGTCGCTGATCCCATGAAACATCCGCCACTGAAGGCGCAGGTATGTTCTGCTCACTTTCGTTGTACCAGCGGCGTAGGTCTGACCAGCGGTCCCCGCAATAAGCCAATGCCGAGAGGTGAAGGATATGGAAAATAGCCTCTTCTGTTCGCTCCGGCAAGTTGAAGAGGCGACGAATTTCAAACGCACGCCATGCGCCTGCCACACACTGCTGCCGGAGTTCATCATCTGTACTGGTCGGGTTCAAAACTGCACCCAATCCCTCGATGGCTGCCATTTCATAAGCCATTGCCAGACGGCGCAACAAATCAGAATCATAGTCAGTCTCTACAAAGTCGATCTGCATTTGTCTGCCAACTGCATGTTTGACCAAATGAACATCAGCTACTTTAAGACCTCTGTCACGTTCGACTTCTCCTACCGCCAGAACAGCCCAGTGATTGTCTACTTTACGAAGGGAGTCGTTATTGATCATTATGCCACCCCCGCTCTCATCGCCAGCACCTTTTCACAGAGCGTTCCGATACTGCCAGACGGTAGATAAAGCGCCAGCAGTTCAATAGACATCGGTTGTGGGCAGTCTTCACTCAATTTGCTTACTCGTACACGTAAATCGTCCTCATGTGGTTCTACATCGCGCAGAAGCACTCCGAATAGCCCGACATCTGCATTATCGGTGCTGTAACGCTTAAAGGCGTTAATAAACCTGTCTTTCCATGATGCATTTACCGCACGGTGCCACAGGTATTTCACCAGATCGTCACGGTTGCCGACCTTGTCCCGCAAATCCTCAAGCTGTTGTTTAAAACCGGTTCTGCCATACATCAGTCCCGGTGGGTATTTCTTTTCGCTTGAAGTCTTGACTTCCCCAAAGGCGAAACGTTCGGTCCCCCCATCGCAATGGATACCCACCAGATCAGCACCCGGCAAACTCGAACCGGATTTCCGTTCATCCCGACCATCGGGCCACGGAAATGTGCAGGTGCGATGATGTGTAAGGTAGGATTCACCAAATGCCTCACCCACACGCCATGGCTCAGGTTCACGGTTGTTTTCGAGAACTCTTTTTACGCCTTCCTGATTAAATTCAGTGCTGGGCAAACCCGATAACATGTTTGTAAGATCGGTCGCCCCCTCGTCATCAAATACTACTTCAGCGACCGGACCAGCCAAAGCGGACTCCAGTTCACTGGCGGTATAAGACAAGCCACAACCAGTGATTGACGCGGAACCAAGTGTGTATTCATACGTCATCGGTTAAGCCCACCATTCACTCCTGAAACGGCGTCGATTGGCATGGGGATCGAGTGCATGACTCGAATAAACATCAATAAAAGTTTCGAGCGATGTTTCGATTCCACAGTAGCG
>JAUVWP010000130.1 GCA_030604085.1 Methanosarcinales archaeon
GCAGAGAAAAACAACACATCTCTGCGCCTCTCTGCGTCCTCTGCGGTGAATCTTTTTTACCACGATACATTTATCCAGAACAAATTAAAAAGTCACCTCTATTTAAGCACCATGATTTCGCGTCTTCTGCGGCATCGGATGTGGCACAGGCGCTGGCGGTTGGGTGGGCGCCACAATTTCGTGGGCGGCAGCGGGGATTTCCGAGCGAACCACAATCAAGTACGGCGACCGTGACGTGCGGTATATATATTACCGCCGCCCGGCCAGCATGCCGGATCATGGGAGCGCCGAGGGGGTAATACTGCCGTCGCTGCTTTATGTCCATGGGTTTGGGTCGTGTGCGCCGGGCGGATGGCTGTTAGGGGCGGGCAGGGAGTCTAGTTCGATGATTTTTAGTAGGGGCGGGCGCATAAGAGTGGTCGGGTGCAGGACGAATGGTCGATCAGGCTGAGATTCACAGGAAAGTTGCGAGTGACGATGTTGGGGAGCGCAGAGAGGGGGTGGAGCAACTACGCAATAATTTTGCAGATTTGCCCGACAAGGATGCGGCATGGAAAGACTTGATTCGGCTGATAGGGGATGAGGACATTAATGTGCGGTGGCGTGCAGTAGATGCGCTCGGCTCTACTTTTCAGCACGTTCCCGATAAGGATGCGGTATGGGAATGCCTGTATCAGCTGACAGGGCATAAGCACAGTAATGTGCGGCGGGGTACAGCAGATGCGCTCGACTCTACTTTTCAGCATGTTTCCGATAAGGATGCGGCATGGAAGGACTTGATTCTGCTGACAGGGTATAAGCACAGTAATGTGCGGCGGGGTGCAGCAGGTGCGCTCAGCTCTGCTTTCCAGTACGTTCCCGATAAGGATGCGGCATGGGAAGACCTACATCGGCTGGCCTGGAATAAGGACATTAATGTGCGGCGGGGTGTAGCAGATGCGTTCGGCACTGCTTTTCAGCATGTTCCTGATAAGGATGCGGCATGGAATGACCTGCATCGGCTTACACGGGATGAGGATCCTTTTGTGCGGTCGGGTGCAGCAGGTGCGCTCAGCTCTGCTTTCCAGTACGTTTCCGATAAGGATGAGGCATGGAAAGACCTGCATCGGCTGACACAGGATAAAGATAGTTTTGTGCGGTTGGGTGCAGCAGGTGCGCTCGACTTTGCTTTCCAGTACGTTTCCGATAAGGATGAGGCATGGGAAGACCTGATTCGGCTGACACGAGATGAAGATCGTTCTGTGCGGTTGGATGCAGTAGATATGCTCGGCTCTGCTTTCCAGTACGTTCCCGATAAGGATGAGGCATGGAAAGACCTGATTCGGCTTATACAGGATAAAGACAGTTCTGTGCGGGCATCTGCAAATCATTCGTTAGGCAGGACGTCCATATTCAGGGCAACCGAGACAGAAAACGAGGATGACTTTGAGTGTGAACTGAAAAATGCCATTGAATTTTTCGAGCGATCATCAAATGAGATGACTTATTTCAATCCATCCAGTTTCTGCCTTCCGTTTTACAGATCATTCTACACGATAGCGTTCGAGAAAACAGAATCGGAAAGTGAGGTGCAGAGATATCTTGCCGAGGCAAAGAGCGCATCGGTAGGATCGGAAAATAAAGAGACGCTCCTCGAAGCCGTAGAGAATCTTGCAAACGCACTCCTTGAAGCCCATAATACAACGGACTTCGACATCAAGAAATCCGAGCTCAATTCTTACAGGCGTTACTGCGACCGTGCCGCAGACTTGATCGGTGACGCATCAGAGGGTGCATTTGGCGCAGCGCGGGTTTTGCAGCGCGGGCTGCCGATAATCGATGATCGGATAAAGGAGAACATACGCGAGGTTCAGGAGAATGCAGGAGCGGTATGCAGAGAGACGCGGGGCACATCGCTCGAAGAGCTTGGACTTGCGACTGCCAGATCTGCTCAGGGATTGCCTATCCAAAACCCATTAGCGCTGACGATGGCGCTGGGTAACATGGCAAGTATTGCAAGAGACTGGTGTGAATATCTTCCAACTGATAAAAAAGTAGACGCATGTGAACAGCTCAAGAATCTGACAGACATGGAGATTTTAGAACAGGGTGCGGCGCTTGCCAGAGTTTTTGAGTACGCACAGGAAAATATCCATATCCCTAAAATCCAAACCGTACCCATTTCAGAGACAGAACAAGAGATTGTCAGGATCGCTGTAGCCCAAATCAGTTTTGAACTGACAGAATCGTTTCCATTCGTTCTCAAAAACAAAGACGAGGTGAAAACAAAGGTTTTTTCAGCACTCGATATATCCGAGCAAGATGGTGCAAACATCGTCTGCTTACCTGAACTCTGTCTCTGCAATGGATGGATAAGCGAGATTAAGGAAAAATATCCTGACATGATCGTTATCGGTGGCAGTTTCTACAAAGACAACAAGAACATCTGTCCCATAATAATGGAATCTGGTACTGACATACCATACCAACCCAAGATCACACCGTCCCCCTTTGAAGACAGGATAATGGGACCAAGAATGATACCGGGAGATAGAATATACAGATACGAGACCCGGTTTGGCAAGTTTGTGATACTGATCTGCATGGACTTCGACGATTTAGCTCATTTCTTCAGAGAGACTGATATCGATATGATCTTCTGCCCATCATTCAACTCTGCAAATGAACGCTTTCATAACGAGGCACACAGCCACGTCGAAAGAACACCCTCCTACATCCTGATCGCAAACACCGGGCTACATGGCGGGACCTCGATCTTTGGGCAGTTGAACAAAAATTATTTTGGAGGACTGGCAGACGGCGGATGCAAGAAACGCGGAGATTCGACGTATAAGTTATGTGAAGTTGAAAAGGGACAAGAAGAAGTGATTATTGCAGATTTTAATCTGGATCACAAAGGTGCTCAAGTACCGATACCATCTAACCCGAACAAAGTGATAAAAAGTGTTGATCCTATCAAAAAAATTCAAATTCAACCGGATCGATCAAGAATCTGATGCATCAGGAGGAGAAAGTCAGCGCTCCTGGGCGGTAATAGAGGTATGCCATGATCATGAGCTGCGCTGATTCGTGGACTATGCGGTCGATTCCTGCGATTGGGCTTGGAGGTCTTCGCTGGAATGATTCTTACTGTGTGCGGACGTTAAGCATAGCAGCAAGTACATGAAAAATTGCGGATCAGATCACAAATATACTCTGGTTCAGGCATATAGATAACACGTTTATACCTGCCGGATCGGGTCTGACCGAGTCTCTTAAATTTTTTCTGGTCTTTTAAACTATAACGAACCGCAGATAAACGCAAATTAACGCAGATTTCGCATGCAGTATCCGCGTTTATCTGCGTTCATCCGCGGTTAACAGAACTGATAAGTGTAACCAGAAAATAATAAAAAGTCTCTTGCACATCTAATATGCCGGATCATGGGAGCGCAGAGGGGGTGATGCTGCCGTCACGGCTTTGCGTCCGCGGGCTTGGGTCGTGTGCGCTGGGTGGGGATGTTCGGCGCTGTCAGGGAGTCAAGTTCGATGATTTTTAGTATGTGCGGGCGCATAAGGGTGATCAGGTGCAGGACGAATGGTCGATCAGGTGGAGATTCACATGAAAGTCGTGAGCGACGATGTTGAGGAGCGCAGAGAGGCGATGGACCTACTCAGCGATAATTTTGCAGATTTACCTAACAAGAAAGAGGCATGGGAAGACCTGCATCGGCTGACCGGGGATGAGGACAGTGATGTACGGTGGCGTACAGCAGTTGCGCTTGGCTCTGCTTTTCAGTACATTCCCGATAAGGATGAAGCATGGGAAGACCTGCATCGGCTGACATGGGATGAGGACAGTTTTGTGCGATGGCGTGCAGAAGTTGCGCTTGGCTCTGCTTTTCAGTACATTCCCGATAAGGATGAAGCATGGGAAGACCTTCATCGGCTGACATGGGATAAGAACAGCGATGTGCGGTCTGGTGCAGCAGATGTGCTCGGCTCTGCTTTTCAGTACATTCCCGATAAGGATGAAGCATGGGAAGACTTGATTCGGCTGACACGGGATGAGGACAGTTTTCTTCAGTGGCGTGCAGCAGATGCGCTCGGCTCTGCTTTTCAGCACGTTCCCGATAAGGATTCGGCATGGGAAGACCTTCATCGGCTGACATGGGATGAGGACAGTAGTGTGCGGTGGCGTGCAGCAGATGCACTCGGCTCTGCTTTTCAACACGTTCCCGAT
Source organism: Methanosarcinales archaeon (assembly GCA_030604085.1). Taxonomy (GTDB): domain Archaea; phylum Halobacteriota; class Methanosarcinia; order Methanosarcinales; family Methanogasteraceae; genus Methanogaster_A. Next base: position 4,223 of record JAUVWP010000130.1, read on the forward strand.
AAGGATTCGGCATGGGAAGACCTGCATCGGCTGACAGGGGATAAGGACAGTAATGTGCGGC
>JAUVWP010000066.1 GCA_030604085.1 Methanosarcinales archaeon
GCTCTCCGTTCTTGATTATGACAAGCTTTTCCCCCTCGCCAAAGTCAGCCCTCATCTCCGAAGGAATGACTACCTGTCCTTTTGAACTGAGTTTTGTTATTGCGATATCAATCATATCCATCACCATATAAGATCAGTCTTACAAAATATATAAGTCTCTTGGCACGACACCATTCATTAAACTAATATACCAGAAGATCGTTAGATGGTTACCCCATGCCAGAACACGACACGCCCCACCCAAAGATCGATAAACCCTCACTACCAAACACAACAAAAAAGGGAAAGGAGCACGAGATCAAATGACCGATTACGCAGTATTCTGGGGATGTACCATCCAGGCACGGTTCCCGTTCATGGAGAAATCGGTTAGACTTGTCGCAGACACGCTGGATATCGGACTTCATGAGATCGAGGGTACCACATGTTGCCCCACGAAGCTGGTCAAGATAGGAGACGAGTTCGCATGGTATGTCATAGCAGCAAGAAACCTCGCCCTGGTAGAGGAGATGGGCATGGATCTTGTAATGTTGTGCAATGGCTGTTACGGCACATTAAAATCGGCAGCATCCGAACTCAACCTGAACACCAAACTCAGGAATGTTGTAAACGAACTGCTCGCAAGTGCGGGGCTCGAGTACAAGGGAAATACAAAGATAAAACACTTAATCGAAGTATTGCATGACGACATCGGCACAGACGCGATAAAAAAACACGTAACAAGACCGCTTGACGGGATGGATATTGCGGTCCACTACGGATGCCATCTAGTCCGCCCGAGTTCTGCGATACATTTTGATGACCCGAATGAGCCAACAAAGTTCGATATTCTCGTCGAGGCGCTGGGCGCTCGGAGTGTGGATTATCGTACAAAGATGCTCTGCTGCGGAAACGACCTCTCCAACACCGAGGATCCATCAGACGCAATCGCACTGGCTCGCGAGAAGATTCTTGAGGTTCAGGGTATCTCTGACGCCATGACGATGATGTGTCCTGCCTGCTTCACCCAGTTTGATTCGAAGCAGTACTTAATGGAGAAGAGCGGTGAGCGGTTGCACATACCTGTTGTGTATTTCACGGAACTGATGGGGCTTGCATTCGGATTTGAGCCTTCCGAACTTGGCATGAATATGCACCGGGTCGAGACGGACTCGTTTATTGAAAAGTGGCATGAGCGCTCCGCGCATCTCGCGAGTGCGAGGGAGTATTTCAATCTCGCAGATCTGCGGCGTTGCTACGAGTGTGCTGCTTGTGTCAACGACTGTCCTGTCACGAAATCGGTTCCGCGGTTTGAGCCGAACCGGATAATCGGCGATGTTCTGCATGGCAAGCTGGATGAGGTAGTTGCGTCTCCTGATATCTGGTACTGCACAAACTGCTACACCTGTTACGAACTCTGTCCGCAGAAGTTCGGCATGTTAAAGGTCTTTGACCGTCTGAAGAGCCTTGCAAGCGACCGCGGTATGGCTCCCGAGGGTTTCAAAGGAGGGCTTGCGCTATTTCTGGACACTGGAAAGCTGGGCGAGCCAACCGCGATGCGCAAGAAACTGAAACTCCCGGAGCCCCCGAAGAGCGGTGCAGGCGAGCTGAAAGGTTTGATTGCGATCATCAGAGCACGAGATCTGGAAAATAAAGGAAATGAAGATGATGATGGAAATAAAGAAAATCAAGAGGGAGGTATGGTAAAATGAGATGTAACTGTTACATTCCGTCCGGATGTTCCGTCTCCGGTATTATGAGCGAGTCAGGAAGAAGGCAGGACGGAAACGCGATCATCAAGTCAATTGCACTTATGCATGACCGTTCAAACGGTCTTGGAGGCGGTTTTGCAGCGTACGGAATATATCCGAGATATTCTGACCTGTATGCCTTCCACCTAATGTTTGACAATATTGCGGCAAAGGAGCGTTGCGAGGAATACTTAAAGGACATGTTCGACATCGTCCGTGATGAGGAGATGCCGACGCGGCCTGGTGGCGTTTATGAAGGAGTGACCGCAGGAAGATATGAAGAAGAGGGGGTGCAGCCGATCACAGACCCGCCCATCCTGTGGCGTTATTTCATGGATGTTCCGGAGGCTAAGACGCGGTTTGTATCAGATCGTGAGTACGTTGTTGGGCAAGTGATGGAGATCAATTCGGAGGTCGAGGGTGCTTTTGTTGCGTCGTCCGGCAAGAACATGGGAGCATTCAAGGGTGTTGGGTACCCTGAGGACATCGGGGTCTTTTACAAGCTTGATGAGTACAAAGCATACATCTGGACCGCACACGGCAGATTCCCAACGAACACGCCGGGATGGTGGGGCGGAGCGCACCCGTTCTGCCTTCTTGACTGGTCAATTGTCCACAACGGCGAGATATCATCCTACGGGATCAACAAGCGGTACCTTGAGCCGTTCGGATACAGGCTGGAACTCCGGACCGATACCGAGGTTGTGGCATACCTCTTTGACCTGCTTGTACGCAGGCATAAGCTGCCGATTGAACTGGCTGCAAAAGTACTTGCATCGCCCTTCTGGGAGGATATCGACAGGATGCCTGATCGTGAGCGCGGGATTACAACCGCGCTCCGGCAGGTCTATGGCGGCGCACTCCTAAACGGTCCGTTCAGCATCATTCTCGGGCACAGCCGCGGCATGGTCGGGTTCAACGACCGCATCAAGTTAAGACCCATGACCTGTGCCCGGAAGGATGATATGCTCTACATGTCGTCAGAGGAATCGGCGATAAGAGAGATTGCGCCTGATCTGGATGAGGTGTGGAGTCCGAGAGCAGGAACACCGGTCATAGGCGAGTTGGATGAGGGGGTGGCATAGATGACATCCGAGTTACCTCCCGAATTCATCGTAAAGATCGACTACAACATGTGCAGGCAATGCAAGCGATGCGTTATGAACTGCAGCTTCGGATGCATGCATTTCACGGACAGGGTGGTTCCGGAACACAAGTTGTGCGTGGCATGCCAGCGGTGTGTCACATTCTGCCCTGAACACGCGATAACGATCACCAAGAACGAACTGGCTTACAAGGAAAATACAAACTGGTCGCCTGAGACCCGGCAGAACATCTTAAAGCAAGCTGAGACCGGCGGAATTCTCCTCACAGGGATGGGTAACCCCAGAGACTACCCCATTCTATGGGATCACCTGCTCGTAGATGCGTGTCAGGTCACAAACCCGTCGATTGACCCGCTCCGTGAGCCAATGGAACTCAGGACATTCCTCGGGCGAAAACCGGATCGTCTTGAGTTCGTGGAGAGCGAGGATGGTGAGATAGACCTTGCAACTGAGCTAGAGCCGCAGGTCAGACTGGATGTGCCGATCGTCTTTGGGGCGATGTCATATGGTGCGGTGAGCCTGAGCGTGCACAGGTCGCTTGCGATGGCTGCAGCGAGATCCGGCACGCTCATGAACACCGGCGAAGGCGGACTTCACAGGGAACTGTACCCATACTCAGGAAATATCATCGTTCAGGTCGCATCAGGCAGGTTCGGTGTGCACAGCGAATACTTAAACACCTCCGCGATGGTCGAGATCAAGATCGGGCAGGGCGCAAAGCCGGGTATAGGCGGGCACCTCCCCGGTGAGAAGGTGGACGAGGACATATCAAAGACGAGGATGATTCCTGTCGGGTCTGATGCAATCTCGCCTGCGCCGCATCATGACATCTACTCAATCGAAGACCTCTCGCAACTCATATATGCGATCAAGGAAGCTACCGACTACGAAAAACCGGTCTCTGTCAAGATATCAGCAGTCCACAACGTGGCAGCGATTGCAAGCGGGATTGTGCGTGCAGGAGCTGACGTCGTCACAATCGACGGGTTCCGCGGCGGAACAGGGGCTGCACCGATGGTTATACGGGACAACGTGGGAATACCGATCGAACTGGCACTCGCCGCGGTCGACGAACGCCTGAGGAACGAGGGCATTAGGAACAACGCATCGATCATCTGCGCCGGAGGAATCCGGAACAGCGGTGATATGGCAAAGGCGATCGCTCTTGGTGCTGATGCAGTAGTCATCGGAACTGCTGCCCTTGTTGCGCTGGGCTGCCGGATCTGCCAGAAATGCTACACAGGAAACTGTGCATGGGGCATCGCCACCCAGAGACCCGAACTCGTGCGCAGGCTCGATCCGCAGGTCGGCGCAGAGCGGCTAACAAACCTTCTTACGGCGTGGAGCCTTGAACTTAAGGAGATACTTGGATCGCTCGGCGTGAACTCGATCGAATCGCTGCGAGGAAGCCGCGAGCGACTGCGAGGCATTGGACTCGATCCCCGGACACTGGAATTGCTCGGAGTAAAACCGGCAGGAGTCGGGCAGTAGGGAGATTGAGGTGATGAAGATGGTGATGAGAATCGACTGCAAGGGATTGTACTACCGAAAACAGAACAAGATCATCCGCAATGCCGCGGAAGAGGGCGAGACTGAGTTTATTCTTGATAATGCAAACGGACAGCGCTACATTGGCAGCGGGATCGAAAAGAAGATCAAGATCACCGTGAACGGAGTTCCCGGAAACGATCTTGCCATGTTCATGAACGGTCCCACGATCATCGTCAACACCAACGCCCAGGACGGTGTCGCAAACACGATGAACGCAGGTGAGGTGATCGTGCACGGAAGTGCAGGTGACGTCATCGGATACGGAATGCGTGGCGGGAAACTGTACGTCAAGGGTAATGTCGGGTACAGAGCCGGCATTCATGCGAAAGAATACAAGAAACAGGTGCCAATAATAATCGCAGGCGGCGTTGCCGGCGATTTCTGTGGCGAGTACATGGCAGGGAAGATTCTGGTACTGCTCGGACTGAACCGTGGTGAAGGGGTGCCGATTGCCGGCAATTACTTAGGGACAGGGATGCACGGCGGCGTGATCTATATCAGGGGCGAGGTGGATGAGTATACGCTTGGAAAGGAGGTGAGTGTGCTTCCACCGGATGCAAAGGATATGAAGGTTCTTACGAAGCATCTCAAGGAGTATTGTGAGCACTTCGGGCTTGATCTGGATGAAATCATGAGTGAGCCGTTTGTTAAGCTGCAACCGGTCTCGAGCAGACCGTACGGGAGTTTGTATGCGTATTAGATGAGAGACGAGGGCAATAGAATGGCGGAAGAATGGCGGTATCTTGAGGTAAAGGAGAAGGAAGTCGTACGGTGCAATTCCATACATTCAACACTCTTGGACGGGATGGTTGCGGGGTTAAGTCCCAATACCGTGTTTCTGGAGGAATGTCCCGGTCACGTTCTTTCTCTGGGCAAGAATCAGTGCTGCGAGGAGGAGTGTGACATTGCAGAGTGCGAGAGGCTCGGAATAACACTTGAGAGGCGGGAGACTGGTGGCGGAGCCGGTTTGATGGTTCCGGGCGCAACATCGTGGGGCATCTGCATAGACCGGAGAGATTCACGGGTTTCGGATGATATGGGCGAGAATTTTGAGGTCTTGTCGCGAGGCGTCGTTGCAGGTCTGAAAAAACTCGGACTCGATGCGAATTTTACGCCGGTGAATGATATAAATATCGGGGATAAGAAGGTCTGCGGGATGACTGCTCTGAGCAGGCAGAACTCGCTCCTGATATATGGCAGTGTTATCTGGGATTTTGACATGGAAACTTTCCTGAAGATAGCAAAGATCCCCACGCCCAAACTGAAGAAGAAAGGGGTAACGTCAGTCCAGAAGAGGATAACAACAGTTATCGAGGAACTGGGGTGGAGGATACCACCTGCGGAATTGAGGAAGTATCTTATCCAGGGGTTTGAAGAGGCACTGGGCGTAAAACTGGTAAAGAATGGATTAAACGTTGGGGAGACTGCAATATGGAAGCAAAAGATGGATCTATTCTCATCAAAGAAGTTTATTCTGAGACCGGGTCACTGCAGCGTCTCAAATGCCTCGTGCGTCTATCCTGCGGAGAAGGGAATTATCAGGGTTTCGTTGTACGTGACTGAAGGAACGATAATGGATGCCGGGATCACCGGTGATTTTATGCAGATCAATGATATCGATTTTGATCCCCTGGAGGGGTTGCTTGTCGGGGCGAAGACGGAGCGAGATGAGATAAAACGGATCGTTCACGCATATTTTGACGAGAACGAGATTGTGATGGTCGGTGCCAGTGCAGATGACTTTGTCGATGCGATTGTTGGGGCGGCGAATGAGTCCGGGCAGTGAATGGCGAATAACAATGAATCAATCAAACAAATCAAATATATCAGACGCATTAAAAGACGCAGGTCTTGAGATACTCACCTGCCTGCAGTGCGGCACATGCAGCGGAAGCTGCCCGTCAGGACGCTACACCGGCATGATCACGCGAAAGATCGTCAGAAAGGCACGTGTGGGAAAAGACGTACTGCACGACCCCGACCTCTGGATGTGCACCACATGCTACACCTGTCAGGAGCGATGTCCGCGTGAGATCAAGATCACTGATGCGATTCTTGCAATCCGGACGATCGCGGTGCACGAGGGAATCATGCTTCCGGAACATCGAAGGGTCAGCCAGCTGGTGCTTGAGTACGGTCATGCTGTGCCGATCAACGATTCTGTAAAGGAGAAGCGAGAGAGCCTCGGGATGGAGGTTCTTCCGGAAACGGTTCACAAATATCCGGATGCACTTGCCGATGTGCAGACGCTCCTTGAGTCATGCGGATTCGACAAACTCGCGGCTGGCTCACAGGAGTGAGGGGAACCATCATGGAAAAATTATCACTCTATTTAGGCTGTATCACTCCGAACCGGTATCCCGGAATCGAGAAAGCAACAAAGCTCTGTCTTGATCGGCTGGAGATCGATTACGCTGACCTATCCGGTGCGTCGTGCTGTCCTGCGCCTGGCGTCTTCCGGTCGTTTGATAAAGCAACATGGCTTGCGCTTGCCAGCCGAAACATAGTGCTCTCAGAGGAGATGGAGCGCGATGTGCTGACTATCTGCAATGGGTGCTACGGATCTCTCGTGGATGCCAACAACGAACTGAAAGATGATCCTGCGCTTAAGAAAAGCACGAACGCCCATCTCGAGAAGATCGGCAAGAACTTCAAGGGAACCGTGGATGTCAGGCACATCATTGAACTGCTCTACGACGAGCCAGGACCTGAAAAGATAAAGGAGATGGTTACGTCTCCGTTAGACCTCAGAGTCGCCCTACACTACGGATGCCACCTCGTAAAGCCGTCAAAGGAACGAAAGCTCGGGAGTACGGAAGACCCTCGCTTCTTTGACGAACTGGTCGAGGCAACGGGCGCTGAGAGCGTCAATTATCCTGACAAGATGGCATGCTGCGGAGCAGGAGGTGGGGTCAGGTCTGCGCTTCTTGACAAATCGCTTGAGATGCTGGAGCACAAACTATCGCGGATCAGGGATGCGGACGTTGACTGCATCGTGAATGCGTGTCCGTTCTGCCACCTGCAGTTCGACGGCGGGCAGGTCGAGATTGAGGAGAAGCGCGGCACAGGATACAATATCCCGGTTATACACTATTCCCAGCTTCTGGGGCTTGCATTCGGGTACTTGCCAGAGGAACTCGGAATCGACCTGAATCTTGTGACAAACGAGGATTTTCTTCTGAAACTGAAAGGGGATCGGTGAAAGAGATGAGCAGCGAAAAAATTGGCGTATATCTCTGTAGATGCGGCGGCAACATCGGCGATGTCGTTGATGTCGGGGCAATCGCAGACGAAGTATCAGGAATGGATGGCGTTACACTCACGAATGTTCAGGATTATCTCTGCAGCAGCGCGGGGCAGGGTCAGATCGAGAGCGACATTAAGAAAGGGTTGATCGATCGCGTGGTGATCGGCTCATGCTCACCGAAACTCCATCTCGAGACGTTTCGTGTGATGGCACAGAAAGCAGGCATCAACCCGATGCTTCTTGAGATCACAAACATCCGCGAGCAGTGTTCATGGGTGCATGAGGATCAGGAGGAGGCTACAAGAAAAGCGAGGGGACTCGTGAAGGGCGCAGTCTCCAGGATGCAGAACCTCGAGTCCTTAAACCCGATCATAAAAGAGGTTAAGGATCGTGTTCTCGTTGTTGGCGGCGGAATTGCTGGAATTACGGCTGCGCTTGAGATGGCTGACGAACGCGAGGTTGTTCTAATCGAGAGAGCCCCCTACATCGGCGGGCAGATGATCGGTCTCTCAAAGACGTTTCCGACGCTTGACTGCTCGCAGTGCATTTTAACTCCGAAGATGGTTGCGGTCTTCAACCATCCCCATATCACGCTCTACACCCAGACAGAGGTTGCATCGGTCGATGGAAACGTTGGCGATTACAGCGTGACACTGCGCCGTGCGCCGCGGTACGTTGACACGATCGCGTGCACGTCCTGCGGCAGATGCGCCGCAAAGTGCCCGACGGATGCGATCTACCTGCCGTTTGCGCAGGCGATCCCGCAAGCATACATAATCGACAGGGAGCTCTGCATCGAGTGCGGCGCATGTGAGAAGGCTTGTTCTGCGGGTGCGATCCGGCTTGACGATACCGAGGAAGAGATACAGGTGGATTGCGGCGCGATAACGATTGCGACGGGTTTTGAGTCGATCGACCCATCAATAATTGAGGAATATCACTACGGAGATCATCCGGATATCATAACCGCAATCGAGTTTGAGGAGATGGTCTCTGCCAAGAGCAAGACTGGCATGAGGCTTCAGAAGTCGGACGGAACATTTCCAGAGCGGGTTGCGTATGTTCTCTGTGTCGGGTCCCGCGACTTCAATCGGGGAAATAAGCATTGCTCAAAGGTCTGCTGCATCTATTCGCAGAAACAGGCGCAGCTCGTCCTCAAGATGAAACCTGATGCGGACGTTACAATCTTCTACATCGATATGCGATCGGCAGGGAGAAGGATGGAGGAGTTCTACCAGCATACGCAGGAGATTGGTGTTAACTTTGTCCGCGGGCGTGTGGCTGAGGTGAATCCGCTCGGCGATACATTGCAGGTTAGATACGAGGACACGTTCTTAGGCGAGATCGGGGAAGCCGAGTTCGACATGGTTGTGCTCTGCCCGTCACTTATCCCCTCAAAAGGGTCACGAGAACTCGCCGACCAACTGGGAGTTCCCGTCGGAAGCGACGGGTTCATCGAGGAGAAATACGTCAAGATCGATCCGGTGAATACATTGAATCCGGGCGTCTTTGTGGCAGGGTGCGCTGTGGGACCCAAGGATATTCACGATTCAGTGACTGAGGCAATCGGCGCGGCACACAAGATCCACCAGTTCCTCGGGAAGGGCACAATATCAGTATCGCCTGAAAAACCCGTGATCTCGGATGCATGTGATGGCTGCGGCGTATGTGTGGAGGAGTGTCCGTACGGGGCGCTTGCGATTACGGACGGAGACGGCGGAAAGCCTGTTCTTGATCCGCTCTCATGTAATGCGTGCGGGATCTGTGCGGCAGTCTGCCCGCAGAGGGCTGTTGAGATTGCGAACTATACGCGGGAGCAGTTGAAGGCGCAGGCAGAAGGGATTCTTACAGCAGGCATGGGTGTGATCGTGTATATCGATCCTGCTGCGTATGCCGCGGCTGATCTTGCTGGTGTCAACAGGACGTAGTATTCGCCTTTGATCAGGTTCATTCAGGTGCCATCGATTCATCTGCTGGACGCGGATCTCGTGGGTCATGCTTTTGAGTCAGGCGCTGGTGGCGTGATGCTGATTGAGGGAACGACTGATGAGGCGTTGACGTCACGGTCGAAGGGGCTTTATAGTCGGCTCAAGAAGGAGACAAAGGCGTTCAAGTTGCCGATCCGGTATTCGCATATAGAGACAGCGCAGTACGAGAAGCTGATGAATCTCTTAAACGTGTTTTCCGAGCAGGTGGCGGCAAAGGCTGCGAAGAAGGGGAAGACGAGAAAGGAGTGATGAATATCATGGTTTTCCTGTTTGATCGGCGTATGCGACCAGCCCCTCGCAGTAAATTCAGGAAACCACAATGACAGAGCTTTCGGTAAGCCTTTAATAAAATCGGTTCCAACCAGATATGGTGAAGACTTGGCCGCAGTGCTGCGATGCGGTTGGCACTTAAATAGGTGTACACTAAGAGAGATGTCCAGGAGGTACGATAATGGAAATCGAAGGATATGAAGTACCAGAAGAACTGTATTACACGAAAGACCATCTCTGGGCGAGAGTTGAGGATGACGGGAACGTCAGGGTCGGAATGGACGCATTCGGCGGCACAGCAGTCGGAACGATTGAGTTCATCGATCTTCCGATGGAGGATGATGAGTTTGAGGTAGGCGATGCGTTCGGATCGATGGAATCTGCAAAATGGGTCGGCGGGCTCACCATGCCTGTGACTGGCACGGTCATCGAGGTAAATGAGGATATCGAAGATGAGCTTGAACTGTTTGTAGAAGACCCGTACGGAGATGGCTGGTTAATTCTGGTCGAGCCGTCCAACATGGAGGGGGATCTGGAAGAACTCATCCACGGTGACGAACTCGAGTCATGGTTTGCGGAAGACATTAAATCGAGATAGCCCGGGTTCTTGGGCGGTCTGGCGTCTTCGCGGCGAAGATGTCAACCACGAAGATGTACGCATCAGTCAATCTGCCGCCTGATTGCTAAAAATTAACAAAAACATCCACGCAGGGATGCATAAAATATCCCCTCTCTGCTCAAACAGATTCTTTGTGATCACCACCCCAAAAACTAGATCATGAAGATCCATAAAATACAGCAGAATTTTCAAATCGTGGTCGTAGATGTGATTCTGGTATTTAACCTCGATCGGCACAGTTCTGCCGTTTATTTCCAGAATAATATCCACCTCGTGCTTCTGTTTATCCCTGGAGTATGAGATATTCCTGATCTCCGGCAATCTCCCGAATTATGTTTCTATTATACTCGACATAAAGTCGGATTTTTGTCGAGTAGAGTCGATAAGTTATCGTACTGTATAGTCCCAAATGTTTTGACTTTATATACTCCCCCCACTTTCCAATTTTTCTCACAATCCTGCCCCCATCCGCTTGAGGAAGACGTTCAGCTTACACCCATCCGGAAGTCTTGACCAGAATGCA
>JAUVWP010000074.1 GCA_030604085.1 Methanosarcinales archaeon
AGCGCATTCACGACCGATACGCCAACGCCGTGCAGCCCGCCAGAGACCTTGTACGTGTCCTTGTCGAATTTTCCTCCGGCGTGAAGCGTCGTCATCACGATCTCGACCGCGGGCTTGTCATACTCCTCGATTATGTACACAGGAATGCCCCTGCCATCATCCGATATCGTGGCAGAGCCGTCTCGATTCAATGTAACATCTATCGTGGAGCAGTGCCCTGCCATCGCCTCATCGATGCTATTATCAACAACCTCGCTTACGAGATGGTGCAGCCCCACAGGTCCAGTGCTTCCGATGTACATCCCTGGCAGAGAACGCACTGCCTCAAGTCCATCCAGCACCTGGATACGCTCTTCGTTCTCCATGATATGGTTATGGCGGTGGAAGGTCGTAAAGTTATTGGGACCAGTCGAGCTTGACTTATAGATCTGGGCAAAAAGGCAGAATTATTGACAGTTCAGGATATGAAAAAAATCCTTGAGGTAATGCAACAAAGTCAAGTCACTCGAGATATATAAAGCACCATCCTAGATGGAACTTCGCTATACTGGTACTACCTTACCCGGGACGTAATAGAACCTAAAAAGGATTCTATCGATGCTATGCCCGAAGGGCGGGAATTACCGGAACCAAACAGGGAATTTAACCGCAGAGAGTGCAGAGGAACGCGGAGGAAAAAGCTCTGCACCCTCAACTTCTCCGCGGTTATTTTTATTGCCAGGAAACACCATGTCACAATCACAGGATCGATCAACACACCGGAGTGGTTACGATCAGACTATGATGTTCGCATCGTAACAGAGCAATCACCATCATGACGGTCATCAACACCTCAAAACTTGACCGGGGAGAAGCACAGAGAGCCCTCTCAGCCGAACTCGACCGCCACCCCCTGATAATCCTCCTTGGTCCACAGGGAAGCGGCAAGACCACGCTTGCAATCGAACTCATCGACAGCCGGGTGGGCGCGATCTTTGAAGGCAGGGTCAGGAGTTCCCAGCCCGTGATACTGCTTCGGAAAGACGCAATGGAGTCCATGCAACGGATGGTGGTGGAACACAGGAAACTACCAATCGAAGGTGTGGGTGGGGCCATATACGTGGACGTGAGCATGTATGATGCACTGAAAGCCACAATTGAGGGCGTCTTCGATGTCATGGAACTCGGGGAGGATGTGCTGGTCTCGCGGATAAAAGAACTTGCTGGTGGCGTTGTGGGGGTCAGTGTGATCGAGGTTGTTGCCGATTCCGAGGATCTTAAGGAGCGGCGCATGAACCGGCACAAGGATGCTGCGGCAAGGCTTGAGATGCTTCTTCTAAAGGAGCAGCGCTTCGGGGTGGAGTCGAACATCTGGGGAATCCAGGGCGCGAGAGTCGGGGATATTATAAGCCGGGACTCGGTTAGCCCTTATCTTTCGGGTCAGATATCCCGGACTCCGGAGGACTTCAGCCGGGCGATACCGACGAAGGGGCTAAGTCTCGAGGAATGCCTCCGGGTGATGATCGGTATTGTTAAAAACGAGAAGCTGGAGTCCGGTTTTCTCGTGCTGCACCGCGAGGGCGAGCAGCAGGCGATAAGCGACATCTTGGTCGGGAGCAGAAATTCCATAATCGGGGTCACGATGCTCGAACTCTATGTGGGCTACCGGCAGAGGCGGCGGAATCTGCAGGATCGGCAGGTGTATGTACCTGACATCGAGGGCACGGTGGAACTGATCCACTCCCACATGCAGGGCGACTTCCGGCTCTCAGACGCTGATCGCGGGGGTGCTGAGCGCTTCGGGATCATCGTCTCGGTCGTGGAGCCGGACGGGGGCGTGGACTCCACAAACGAGGCGAGGCGAGAAGAGTTACGGCAGATACTGTGGTGGTGAGATGTGGCTGGGGTGTTATAGGGGTGGATCGAAAGACTTGAAGAAAAGGAAGAGTGAAAAAAGGGTATACGGCGATTTTAGAAAATTTGACCGACGTTCCATCGACCACCCGAGCAATCTCATCAGATTGAGGGACAGCCTCTACTCTGCGGACTTGTTTATAAAGTCCGGTCATAAACTGACAACACCCCCGAGATCAAAACGTTAAATAGAGGTCTTAAGTAAGATAGCAACTCACACGCGTCAGGAGGATTCAAATGACAAACATGCTGGAAGTAAACAATATCGCAAAAGAGTACACCATCGGCACAGAAAAGATAAGAGCGCTCGATGGAGTCAGTTTTAACGTAAATGAAGGCGAGATCGTAGGTCTGATAGGTCGAAGCGGCGGCGGGAAGAGCACGCTATTAAATATCGTCCGCGGGTTTGAGGCGTTTGACGAGGGAACTCTTAAACTGGATGGGCTTCTGGTCACGCCGGATTCTGATCAAGATGTTTTTTTAAAGCTCAAACAAATTACTGCGATACATCTTCAGCGGTCATTCGCGCTGTGGTCGGATTACGTGGTGAACGATGTCCTCCGGAAGATATACTCGCTTCGGATCGGTTACGAGGGTCTTCCGCCCAAGGACCTCCCCGAGTACGAGGATATGTTGGAAGAGGCGATGGTGTACGTCAGGATGGTTGGGCTTCAAGAGAAGGCAAAGCATGTCGATTACGTCCTGAGCGGTGGCGAGAAACAGCGGGTGATCATAGCGAGACAGCTTGCAAAAAAGCCAAAGATACTCCTGCTCGACGAACCCGCGACAATGGCATGTCCTGCGACCAAACAAGAGATTCTTGACACGCTTAAGAAGGTGAACAGCGAGACCGGGCTTGCCATGCTCTGTGCATCACACCTCCCGGAGATTCACAGATACCTCGTGGATCGGCTGATATGGCTCGACGGCGGGAAAGTGGTCCTCGAAGGCGATCCCGATTACGTAATAAGTGAGTTTCTAAAAGAGATGCCTGATCCGATTCCGCTATCGAAAATTGAACCGGGCAAGAGCGAGATAGCCATAAAGGTGGAGGATGTTTCGCACAGGTTCTATCTCATATCGATCGGTGGAGAGACGCTCAGATTCGACTCACTCAACTTCGGCATAAACGTTGGAGAGATCACATCGATCATAGGTCCGAGCGGCGCAGGAAAGACAGTCCTCTGGAAGATGCTGTGCGGTTTCCTGTTTCCGAAGGAGGGGAAGGTGCTTTACAAGCAAGATGACGAGTGGGTGAACATGAGCCAGTACCACAAGAAGAGGATGGCGGTTAGAAGACGGATCGGGCTCATGTTCCAGGAGTTCGCGCTAAGCCCGCATGAGACGATCGTAGACCAGCTCGCATTCAAACTTGGCGTTAAGGGGCAGCATGTAATAGAGGAGGCGCAAGAACGGGCAGAAAAACTCGGTATAACCGAGGACGTGCTTGACACGATCTACCGGATTGTGGATATGCCAGAGACCGGTGCAAAGGACGAACTCGAATCGCTCGGGTTCTCTCCGGATATCCTTGGCGTGCTATTCCCGCGCTTCCCGCGCACAGAGACCATAAAGTACGCTGAATCGATCTTCGGTGCGCTCGATCTCTCGATGGACGTGCTGGATAAGTACCCGCAGGAGTTGTCAGGCGGCGAGATGGTGCGGACGATGCTTGCGATCACGCTTGCGCCAAAACCGGATATCCTGCTGCTCGATGAGCCGTTTGGGGATCTCGACCCGATAACGCTTCGAGATATCACCAACTCGCTAAAAAGGATCAACGCCGAGTTCGGGACAACGATCCTCCTGATCAGCCACCACCTCGATTTCGTGAGAGAGGTGTCCCATCGCGCGATCCTGATCGATGACGGTGAGTTCATCATGGAAGGAGAGCCGGACACAGTCTGCGATGAACTGGTCCAGCGGTCGGGCGCGCTCTATCTGCAGTGAACTTGGGCGAAGGTGCAGCGATCCGAACGCTTCATCGCCGCGGACGTCAGCGGCGGCGGGCAGGTCACTGCCCTCGACGCCCCTAACCTTACAAGGATGTGGGTGGCAGCCCCAATTGCAGGAAAACTATTAGTACTTTGAAGAAAGTTAGAAAAAAGCTGAAATAAGGTGATATTATGGTCTTTCACGTAATGCTAATCCCAACTCTGGGCTGTCCTTCCAATTGTAGTTATTGCTGGAGTTCCGAAGAAGATTCTCCAGTAATGAGCATCGAAACCATCAAGGAAGTGGTTACATGGCTAAAAGATTTTCGGGATGATCAGGTTACCTTCACATTCCATGGCGGGGAGCCGCTCCTTGCCGGCGCGGATTTTTACCGGGAAGCGTTGCCATTGCTGGCAGAAGGCGCAAGTCATCTGAAACCGGCTTTTGCCCTGCAGACCAATCTCTGGAAGATGACCCCGGAATTAGCCAGTATTCTGGCGGAGTACAATATCCCGATCGGTTCCAGTCTGGATGGCCCAAAGGAACTTAACGACCTGCAAAGAGGCGAGGGATACTACGATAAGACCATGCGGGGCTATGAAATTGCCCGCGATAACGGTCTTGATGTGAGATTTATCTGCACCTTCACTGCACAATCCGTAAAGTTTAAAGAGGAGATCTTCAATTTTTTCCTGGAGAATGGATTAACTCTTAAATTGCATCCTGCACTACCATCGTTACGTGATGACAGCTCTAATGAATGGGTGCTTGATTCGGAAGAGTATGGGAACTTGTTAATTTTCCTTCTGGATAAATATCTGGAAAACATGGGCAAGATCGAAGTTATGAATATCGACCACCTGTGTAAAGGCGTGTTCACGCGCAGGGGCACGGTCTGTACCTACGTGGATTGCATGGATAGCACTTTTGCGGTGGGGCCCGATGGAAGCATATACCCCTGCTATCGCTTCGTGGGCATGCCCGAATATGTGATGGGCAGTGTCTATGACCATCCCAGCATGGACGATCTTTCCAGATCCGACGCATGGAAGCTTATGCACCAGTTCAAGGACTATGTGGACCAGGAATGCAGGGGATGTCCTTATATCGATTTTTGTCGAGGCGGATGCCCTTACAATGCCATAGCACCTAACAACGGTGAACTAAAGGGAGTCGATCCCCATTGTACCGCTTATAAGATGATATTCAAAGAAATAACTGACCGCATCAATCAGGATTTCATGGGATCCCCTAATATGGCGATGAACCCTTTCCAATCAGAACCTGCTAAGGCTGCAAAGCCAGGAATAATGTCATTAATATTTCGCAAGATGTGAGAACGTTCATAAGGTATATTACTCCGCATCAGTTTTTGTAATTTCCGGCAGTGTCTGCGATGAACGTGTGTGGATGTCCTTAAAGACGCGGTTCAGAAACTCCTCCTGCCTTAGCCCCTGCCTGCGCGCCATCTTGTGAAGCGCATTCTGGACGCCTGTGCCGTACTGCGCTGCCTTCTTTGGCGCCCATGCCAGTCTGTACGGGAGGTACTGCTCAGAAACTCTCCTGAGGATGTATTTTCTCACATACCCGCCCTCATCCTTCCGCATCTTGAGTCGGGCATCGATACCGCGTGCGATATCCACCACATCGCGGTTGCAGATCGGCAGGCAGAGTTCCACGCCGCACAGGTCTGCAACCGCAGCATCCCGGCTGATCTGGGCAGGGAGTGCGAGCACGTCCTTTTCGAGTTCGATGCCGAGAACCCCGTCATCGAATGCCTGCTCGTAACGCTTGTATCCGGCAAAGAGTTCGTCTGCGCCTTGCCCTGTCAGCAACAACCCGGTCCCATGCGCGTGCGCACACTTTGACACGAGATACATGCATATTCCGATCCCTGCTGCAACAGGGCTCGTGGTTTTCATCGCATGAAGCACCTGCGGGATCGCTGATTCGATATCCGCTTCGGTGCACTCGCATATCCGCAGCCGATCCTCCATCCCGAGCAATGCTGCTGCCTTCTCTGCATGGTTTATGTCATGAGAGTTATGCATCCCGACCGCGTACAACTCGATATCAGGATCTATCGATGCTGCGATGGCTGCGACTAATGAACTGTCGATGCCGCCTGAGAACGCAACTCCTATGCTATCCCGCTCCGCCATGCACGACTGCACAGCATCCTTAATGCACGCGGTAAGTCGACGGATCGCTTCTGCTTCATCGATCTGCATTCTCACCACTCACGATCCGAATTGTGTTCATCCAATAGACGTTTTGTTCGATCACATCGAATCCGGCATCCCGTATCATCGAAGATAGGTCCCTCCTGATGAAATCTCTTGCAGTCTCTCCTTCCACAAGCATCCATACCTTGAATAAAAGCATAGCCAGCGTGCGTTTTGGGTACGCATAATCAAGGACGGTAATCTTCCCGCCCGGCTTTAGCACCCTTCGCATTTCAGAAAGCACATTCATCCGCACAGGATGCGGCATCTCATGTAAGCCAAAGGTCACGGATGCGCGGTCGAAGTATCCGTCAGCATAAGGAATCTCCTCTGCATTGGCGTAACAGAATCGTATGTTGTCTTCTCTCCTCTTTTCTGCTTTCTTAAGCATATTTTCGGATAGATCAACTCCCACCACCTCGCCGTCACTCCCTATCTCCTTTGCAATCATCGCACACAACGTACCGGTCCCGCAGCAGACATCCAGAACCTTTTGACCCGGTTTCAAATCCATTTTATCAATGGTGAGCCGTCTCAATCCTGCTTCTCCGCCGAAGAATGAGGAGATGAATCTGACAAGAGGATCGTATATACACGCGATCCTGTTGCAATCATCCCTGTAATGCTCTGGCTTTTCCATGTTCAGGATTATGTTTCCGGAAGATATATGGTTTGACGTCATCCGTTGCAGGGGCGTTCTCTGGTAAAACAATTTAAATATAAAGAAGTATAAGTGATAATCACTAACACGAGAGGGATGTTAATGGCAAAAATATTCGCAAAGAACCTGTCAAAGAAGAACGTCATGAGCAGTGACGGATCTATACTTGGTGCACTGTACAACGTCGTGATAGACATCCGGACCGGCGAGTTGATCAATCTCGTGGTGAAGCCGGATATGTCTGTGGATCGGAGCCTGTACCGGTCGGAAGGGAATTACATGTTGATTCCGTTCGGCGCGGTTCGCGCCATCAAGGACGTCATGGTGGTAGATAAGATCGAAGCGTTGAATAGGTAACGCCCTGTTACGCCTCATCAGTCCTTAACCGGGAAGCGACCCCATTTTAGATGTGGATATGCACAAATCATAGCTGGAATGCTATTTTAGTACTCAGTACTCCCACAACCCTTTCTGCTTCTGCGGACTGGTTGGCAGGAGTTTGACCCGCTCCGCCTCCTTATCGCTCTCATAAATGTGCAGCGAATCGACATAGTCGACCAGTTTAACGATCCTGCAATTGTTCGGGCGGATAACCTCCCGATTCAGCATATCGATTATTGCAACGATATTTACCTGCCACGCGGTGTACAGATCGCGGCTGCGCCATGTCAGGTGCACCTCGACACCCTGGTCGCCGAGATGCCGGATCCAGATGCGCTGCAAACACGGCGGTGACGCGCTCCCGAGGTCGGTCTTTGCCTGCCACGTGATCGCCTGATCTCGGTTCGATCCGATCCCGGTATCTATCTGCGTGGCAAGACACTTGCGCAGCCGCGCCATCTGATCGAGGTCCCCGTACATCGCAAGCCGCTCGAAATAAAGGTACGAGAACCGCTCCTGATCCGGTTTTTCGATGTACTGCGAGAGATACTCTCTCGTGAACTCCTCGCAGTAGGGATCGATGTGCTGGAACGGAAACTGCGGGTGCAGTTCACGATCCTCTATCTGCCCGATCGCGTCACCAGTGAGTTCGAAGAGCATGCACGCATCCCGGATCGGCTTTGGTTCGGATACGTCCCCGATTGTTATCTTGCGTCCGTCGCGCAGCACATACCGTACCGCCCGCGCCCACGCGTTGTGGAAATCATCTTCCTGTATCAGTATCGTTGGTGGTAGTTTCATAGATATGTTTGAATGACTTTTGGTATTCAGCGCATCCTGTGCAGAACAAAGCACGTTGCAAGCTTTTGTTCAGTCTATTTCCTTTGATCTGATTGTGTCTGCAATTTGTTTGAGTGGCGTCTGATTAAAGTTTTGCTCTGCGATGTGCTTGGGCGCGTTGATGTGTTGGGATTTTTGTTGACAAAAGACATATATAGTTTTAAAACCATATTTGGAAAAAACATGAACAATGGTGACACCGAAAATTACCTTGGAGCGCACACGTTATTGATTGATGCGCAACAACAGAGTTAACCACCACATGGAGGCGTGAGATGACAACGAGAACATTTACTGCAATACTGCACAGGGAAGAGGATATGTACGTCGCGGAATGTCCCGAAGTCGGCACGGTAAGTCAGGGATATGCGATTGAGGAAGCGATTGCCAACTTAATAGAAGCCACTGAACTTTATCTCGAGGAGTTTCCTTTACCAGAAACCCAGAAACCTCTGATGACTACTTTTGAGGTTACCGCTCATGCGCAGACTGCGTAAGGTGACCGGGCAGGAAGCTATTCGCGCATTACAAAGGCTTGGATTCGAGAAGGTTAGACGGCGTGGAAGCCATGCAATACTCAAAAAAGAGACATCCAAAGGCGCGGTCGGATGTGTAATTCCGCTTCACCGCGAGTTGAAGATTGGTACGCTGCGCGGCATTCTGCGGCAGGCAAAAGTAACTCTGGATGAGTTCATGGATGTGCTGTAGCTCTGGTAGGCATCCGATTTTGCAGTCTGTGTAACCACTTTTTCACCACCCCCAGTTGGCACGGCATTAACCACCTCATCGCCTGATCATATCTCTCAGGTACGCCGCCGCCCCCGGTCTACGCCAA
>JAUVWP010000017.1 GCA_030604085.1 Methanosarcinales archaeon
GGTGCACACCCCGCGGGGCATTCTTCTGTATGCCAATGACTTCAAGATGGACCGGACGCCGACGCTCGGAGAGCCGCCAGACATAAAGCGGCTCAAGCAGATCGGCAAGGAGGGTGTCTTTTTGATGATCACAGAGAGCACCAATGCCGGAATCGTTGGAAAGACGCCGTCAGAACGGATCGCAAAGGATCTGCTCAACGATGTGCTCATCGGTACCGAGGAGACAGAATCAGGGGTTATCGTGACCACGTTCTCGTCCCACATCGCAAGGATCGCGGCTACCCTGGAAATCGCAAAGAAGATGGATCGTATTCCTGTACTGATGGGACGCTCGATGGATAAATATGTGAAATTGGCAGCGAAAATGGGGTATGTCCAGCTTCCGGAAAATCTGAAGATATATGGCGTGCGGAAGAACATAGATAAAGCGTTTACAAGAATCGCATCCGAAGGAAAGGAGAAGTATCTTCCGATCGTAACAGGGCATCAGGGAGAGCCGGGCGCTGTGCTTGAGCGGATATCGATGGATAATACGGGTTACAGGATTGAGAGCGGTGATAAGGTAATATTTTCTGCAAACATGATTCCAACGCCAAGCACACGTGCAAACAGGCACGCCCTCGAGACGAAACTTAGGATGCGCGGAGCACGCATCTACGATGGAGTTCATGTCTCTGGACATGCATGTAAGGAGGATCACTGGGAGTTGCTGCGCATGATAAATCCGGAACATGTGATCCCTGCGCACGGAAACATCGTGATGCACAGTTCCTACATCGAGATGGCTGAGAGTACCGGGTATGTGCTCGGCGATACCCTCCATCTGCTCAGAAACGGAGAGGAATTGGTTCTTGGATGATTAGGATGAATGAATTCGAGAAAGAGCTTGCAAAGCGCGGCGATCTCGTCTACGAGTACCTCACATCCGCCCGGTATCAGGAGCGGTTCGTTCCTGAAGTGATCCACGACTCGGTGTACCTGTACCTGAGTGGGAAGCGCGGGAAGTCGCTGCGGCCTGCCGTACTGCTCTTCTCGTGCGGCGCTGCCGGTGGCGATGAAGAGATCGCACTTCCTGCAGCGGCTGCTACCGAAGTATTCCACACATGGACGCTCGTGCACGATGACGTCATTGACCGGGATTGTATGCGGCGCGGCGGATACACGGTGCACGAGGAGTTTCGCAGGAGAGGGGCAGATCTCGGCTATGGTAACGACGATGCTATGCGCTACGGCACATCGATTGCGATACTTGCAGGGGACGTCCAGCAGGGCTGGTCGGTCTCACTCTTATCCGAACTTCAGGAGCGCGGCGTCGACCCGGATGTTGTGCTGCACCTGATCAGGATGATGGAGACCGATGTCGTGCTGATACTGCTGTCGGGACAGACATTCGATGTCCAGTATTCGAAAGCTCCGATCGAATCGTTAAGCGAGGATAAGATCATCGGGATGCTGTGGAGAAAAACCGGCGCACTGTATGAGTTTGCAGGAAAAGCTGGCGCAATGATCGGACTATCTACAACGAACCACGAAAACGAACTGGTCCAGGCGATATCACAGTTCACAGGCAGGTGCGGCACCGCATTCCAGTTGCAGGACGACATCCTCGGCGTTGTTGGGGATACGAAGAAGCTCGGGAAGACTGTTGGTTCTGACATCAGGGAAGGGAAACGGACGCTTATTGTGTACCATGCCTTTACTCATGCGGATGAGGCGCAGAAGAGGCGTATGTCCCGGATACTCGGCAATGAGAATGCATCGGACGAGGAGATCAGCGAGGTTGTGGATATTCTATCCGAACTCGGGAGCATCGAGTACACAAGGGCACTTGCTGACAGTTACGTTAAGGAAGCGAAAGAGCAGATAGAAACGATACCCGGATCAAAGTACAAGGACCTCTTGCTGTCATGGGCAGAATATATGGTCAAGCGTGAGTCATAAACTACACACCAGAAATATCACAGATCCAAAGGATGGAAATAACGTGAATGCAAAGAAATACGTTTACTTCTTCGGCGACGGAAGGGCCGAAGGTAGCGCTCGAATGAAAAGTCTCCTCGGGTCGAAGGGGGCGAATCTCGCCGAGATGGTGAATATTGGCATCCCGGTGCCTCCCGGATTCACGATCTCCACAGAGGCGTGCACGCACTACTATGCAAACGATGGTGGATACCCGGACGGTCTCGAGGATGAGATCGATGAAAATCTCGCCCGCCTTGAGGAGTCCACTGAAAAATGGTTCGGCGATGCAAAAAACCCACTCCTCCTGTCAGTGCGGTCAGGTGCTGCGATCTCGATGCCGGGAATGATGGATACTGTGCTTAATATCGGTCTTAACGATGAGAGCGCGGTAGGTATTGCCAAAATGTCGGGAAATGAGCGGTTTGTGTACGATTCGTACCGCAGGTTCGTGCAGATGTTCGGAAACGTAGTTTTAGGGATGGAGCACAGCGATTTCGAGCAGATTCTCGAAGAGAAGAAGAGGTTACGCGGCGTTACGATGGACACAGAACTCGATTCGGATGATCTTAAGGATCTCGTATCGAGATACAGGGAACTGGTAGAGAAAGAGACAGGAGAAGCGTTTCCGGATGATCCGAAAGAGCAGTTGAAGATGACGATCGATGCTGTGTTCGAGTCATGGAACACGGATCGAGCAAAAACATATAGAAATTTAAATAATATTCCGCATGATCTTGGTACAGGTGTCAACGTCCAGGTGATGGTATTCGGGAACATGGGTGCTGATTCCGGAACTGGTGTCTGCTTCACAAGGGATCCTGCAACAGGGGAGAACATTTTTTATGGCGAGTACCTGTTAAACGCGCAGGGAGAGGATGTGGTTGCAGGACTTCGGACTCCTGAGACTCTCGATCATCTAAAGGATGAGATGCCGGGCATCTATGGGGAACTATCCGCCATACGCGAGAAACTGGAGAGGCATTACCGCGATGTGCAGGATATGGAGTTTACCATCGAATCGGGCACGCTTTACATGCTACAGACGAGAACCGGGAAGCGGACTGCGCAGGCTGCCGTGAAGACCGCTGTCGATCTGATGGAGGAGGGATTGATCGATAAGGAGACCGCGATACTCCGCGTCGAGCCGGACCAGCTCGACCAGCTCCTGCACCCGATGATCGATCCGAAAGCAACCGTTGACGTGCTCGCAAAAGGCTTGGCAGCATCGCCGGGTGCGGCAGTCGGAAAAGTGGTCTTCTCATCCCATAAGGCACTGGAATGGGTTGAAAAAGACGAGAAAGAGAAGGTGATTCTGGTGCGGCTTGAGACGTCGCCAGACGATGTCGGCGGGATGGCTGCCTCGCAGGGGATATTAACAGCACGCGGCGGGATGACGAGCCATGCCGCAATCGTTGGGCGGGGCATGGGCAAGTGCTGTGTCGTCGGATGCAACGAGATCGATGTCGATGGGAAAGCGAACCGGTTCACGGTTGGCGATATCGTTGTCAACGAGGGTGATTATATCACGCTTGACGGAACGAAAGGGGAAGTCATTCTCGGCATAACTGATCTCGTCGAGCCAGAGATGACTGGCGACTTTGAGACGCTGATAGGCTGGGCTTCACGTGCAAAGAGACTTGGAGTGCGCACGAATGCGGATACCCCGCACGATAGCGAGGTTGCAAGGAACTTTGGCGCGGAAGGAATTGGCCTGTGCCGGACAGAGCACATGTTCTTTGGCGAAGAGCGGCTGCCGATCGTGCAGCAGATGATCCTTGCATGTGATGAGGCGTCGAGAAGGAATGCGCTTGATAAACTGATGCCGATGCAGAAAGAGGATTTCAAAGGCATATTTGAGGTCATGAAGGATCTTCCGGTAACCATTCGGCTGCTGGATCCGCCTCTGCATGAGTTTCTCCCAAAGACTGAGGAAGATATAAGAGAAGCCGCGTCGCGCATGAATACCGGAGTGGATGAGTTAAAGAGCATCATCCAGAACCTGCATGAGGTTAACCCGATGCTCGGGCACCGCGGGTGCAGACTTGGCATCACGTATCCTGAGATATACGAGATGCAGGTGCAGGCGATCTTCGAAGCTGCCTGTGAACTGGCAGCGGAGCGGGATGGGCATCGGGTCATCCCTGAGATCATGATCCCGCTTGTCGGGCACATAAACGAACTTCGATTCACAAAAGAGCGGCTCGTAGAGACTGCGGGCGCAGTGATGGGGCGGTATGGCACAGAGATAGAGTACTTGGTCGGAACGATGATCGAGGTCCCGAGAGCCGCGGTCACCGCTGATGAGATCGCAACGGAGGCGGAGTTCTTCAGTTTCGGGACGAACGACCTGACACAGATGACATTTGGGTTTTCGAGGGACGATGTCGGAAAGTTCCTTCCGTTTTACGTGAAGGAGGGGATTCTTGCGTCCGATCCGTTCGTGACGATCGACCAGACCGGCGTCGGCAAACTTATCGAGATGGGTGTTACGAAAGGGCGCAGCACAAAGCCGGACCTACAGATCGGGATCTGCGGTGAGCACGGTGGTAATCCAGCGTCGGTTGAGTTCTGCCATCGCACAGGACTTGATTACGTCAGTTGCTCGCCATTTCGGATACCGATAGCGATACTTGCGGCGGCACAAGCAGCGGTAAAGGAGAGGGATGGCTGAAGTCAAAAAGGTCCTACTGCTCTTAAAAAACATGGTCTATGAGAGTACAAGCCCGCTTGAGACCCTGAGATTTGCAAAATACTACCGGAAGAAAGGGCTTAGCGTCATGGTGATCCTCTGGGGACCGATGGGGGTTGTGCTCGCAAAGGCAGGAAAGCACCGCGGCACACCAGCGTACGATGCGAAGGTTATAGAGTGCATCGAGCATGGGGTGATCTTCAAGTGCTGCCAGCTTGCTGCGGACATCATTGGGCTCGAGGAGGGTGAACTGATACCCGGAATCGAAATGATCGAGTCGCATGTCGTTGCGGAACTGTTCCTTGAGTATCAGAGCGAAGGAGAGCTGATCATCAGCCTGTGACCATGAAGGGTCATTGAGCATTACCTGCAATCAAACGGACCTCGATACTGCTTCGGGATCGCATCGATCAAATCCAGAAAGGGGGAAAGTGTGCGGATTGCCCGGATAAACTATTTCGCTATATCGGCGATTAGGTAAAGATATATGGCATCGACCAAGAACTAATGCTAAACTGTCAAGAGATGTGCTACCATGAAATACCTATATCAAGACTCTGTAGAACTCCCTGTAGAGCGTGATTTTATTCTCGATCTTACGGATCTGCTAAAGTTGACCGTGGCGGTGTATCCCCTTGAAAACGGGATCATCTCGGCTAATAAAGAGATCGAGAGCGAACGCCGTGCTAAAGATCAGAAAGTTGCCCGGCTCGAAGCATTCGAGAGTGATATCGGGATGCAACTTGACGAGATGATCACGGATGATGCCACTGATGAGGTGAGGATATGTAAAGACGTGACCCATGATGCGTGCACCTCATGTGCGGATCAGCAGAGGGCGAAGATAGAGTCGGATTTCGATGCGTCGTTTAATGACTTGACTGGAAAGATCGATTACAACTCAGAAGAGATGCGCAAGATACTCTCCCGGTTTCTTGAATTCGGTGTGTATGACACCAGTCAGAGGTATTCGCTGGCATCGGAGGGTAGAGGCGCACTGCGTGGCGAATTTGAAGCGGAGGTGGAGGGGCTATCGTTTGCTTATGAACTGGAGTTTAAGGAGCCCGTGCTTGTTAAACAGTTGGTCGGCGTATTTTCCATACCGATACCAGAAAGGGCAGGGATATTCCGCAAAGAAGATGTGTTGAAGATGCGGGATATCTCAAACCACCGTTTGGTTGGTGTTGAATACACAGACGAACACACAATCGCAGAATTTAAAGACCGGAAGGGTGAAAAGGCGGTGCGCATTGAGATGCAGCACGATACCAATAATTACTCGATAGTGTACGGGGACGCGGAGCCGATCAATCTGACAAAGGATGAATCGATCCTGAAGGAGATCGATAGCGCAGAGGTCACCTATCTCATGCAGGAGGTTATCAGCTGTGTACGGGATGCCGAGAAACGCAGGGGTTCGATGCTGAAGGCGATGGCGTTTGAGGGCGTGGATGTGATCGAAGAATCCATAATCTTTGATAGTCTGAAAGTCGTATTTGCAAAATACGGTAAAATTGCATCCGAATGTATCGCACACGGAGCAGCAAAGGACGAACTCGTGATAAAGATCGAATCCGACAGTGGTGCAAGGTCTGAAAAGTATATGCCGATTTCGACGATTGAATCGTGTTTATCGGGGATCGGGGAGAAAGGTGTCGAACTGGCAGGCGTTTTTGGGTTGGATTCTCTGAAATGAGGTTTGTGTTCGGCTTACATGAGGTCCCTCTGAGATAGTCGGGGTGGGAATATCCCGCCCGGTTAAAAGCTGGGTGGGAGGTCTCCTGTACAAAAGGAGACATGGGCGAGGAAGTGGAGAATTTCCCCTCACTTCAACTGAAGTATGGCAGTATTAGAAGGACGAGATAACCATTAAACCCTGAAAAGAGAGGAATTAAGAGGTTATCGTCCATCTTGTTAGCCAGCGTCTCGACGACGGTTGCAGTACCTGCCATGGCAAGAACCACAAGCCAGTTGGATAGAAAGATCGCTCCAATGACAACATCCACTATAAACTCGGCAGCACATCCCTCGACCGCCCTGTCCTTTAATCCTGGAATCCAGGTTCGCCCAAAGGCTTTTCCGAAAATTGCAGCCGACGCATCCCCAAAAGTCGTCATAAGTATCGCAGCAGACGCGATCTCTTCCGGGAAGACCGAAATCGCAATGATGCACCCCATCGTAAAGAATACGTGACCGCCAAGTCTACCAGTCTCCTTTTCCCGTAAAAGACTGTGAACAAGGGGCAGCT
This sequence comes from Methanosarcinales archaeon, assembly GCA_030604085.1. Lineage (GTDB taxonomy): Archaea > Halobacteriota > Methanosarcinia > Methanosarcinales > Methanogasteraceae > Methanogaster_A. Next base: position 6,900 of record JAUVWP010000017.1, read on the forward strand.
TCTTCCCCCACTCGATTCTGAAGTACTCTATCTCGAGTATCGCAATCAGGTATACCGTTAGCAGCAACAGTATCGCTTGCTGCCCGAATGCAAGATAAACCAGCACTATTATGACTGAGGTCAGGTGTACCGCTTTTCTCTTGAGTTCATGGATCAGGTCACTGCTCATCAAAGTCTCACTTCCTTTGCAAACCCTTATGCGAATCCTGCTCACAGCATCCCGGCTTGCATACCTACTTATGAGCCCAACCATTTAATGATTGACGCATCTGTTCTGGTCGGGATTTACGTGATAAGCATGTTTGCAAGATATAGCCATATCTTTGAATAGGAATTGAGTACAAACCTCTTCGAAGAGGAAGAATCCTGTGAAAGTATCGATAGTTTACAATAAAGATTTGACCGGCGTGATCGAAGGCAGGAGATCAGGGATGCTGAATCCGGCTCTTCTGGCAACAGTTTATATGAGACTCCATAAACTATAGTCAAAGAGGAAAAAAGATGGCGTTTCTCATTGAACAACTTTTACTTCTATCTGTGCTATTACTCCTGTCCGGGCTCTTCTCCGCCTCCGAAACTGCTCTGATTGGAATAGGTAAGATAAAAGCGAGGATTTTGTTGAAACGCGGTGTGAAAGGAGCAGAGGAGGTCGATAAGCTGGTTCGCGACCCTGAATCCGTGCTCACATCCGTGCTCATCCTGAATAATGTGGTGAATATCGCTGCGTCGGCGGTAGCAACGTCTATCGCAATAGAGATCTTTGGTTCCACCTACGGCGTGGTCATTGCAATCGTAGCGATGACCATTTTAATCCTCACGTTCTCTGAGATCATACCAAAGACGATCGCCGTTCATCAGGCAGAAAGGATTTCCCTTCTAATTTCCAGACCCATGGGGATATTGGTTTCCATTTTCCAACCGATTACAAAGGGGTTTTCTATTATTACAGGAATTTTTGTGAAGATTTTAGGCATAAAACTCCACCGGAAAAGATTAATGTCAGAAGAGGAGGTGGAAACGATGCTTGACATAGGGAGAGAAGAAGGCGCGATCGAAGAGGATGAGAAAGAGATGATGATAGGTGTTCTGAAACTTGACGAAATCGTGGTGGAGGATGTGATGTCGCCAAAGGAGGCGATAGTTTGCATGAGAGTCGATCAAACCATGGATTCAGCCGTGGAATTGATAAAAAGTAGTGGACACTCAAGAATCCCGATCTTTGAAGGGACAAAGGATAATATCGTGGGCATCTTATATGCCAAAGATCTGTTGGCAAAAGTGGGCGAAGGCGGCGTTTCGCTGAGAGAATTGATGAAAACCCCCCATTTTGTGGCAGAGACAAAAAGGGTGGACGACCTTCTTGAGGAATTTCAGAGGGGTAAATGCCACATCGCAATCGTTGTAGACGGAGCGGGAAGAACAATGGGTGTGGTTAGCTTAGAAGACATTCTGGAGGTAATAGTGGGAAGTATATATGATGAACACGATGTAATAATAAAGGGAAGGCATGCGAGGTGATCGATGATTCCAAAACCCTTTAGAGAGTGGTCAGAAAAAAACTATGAAGATATGAATTGCGATCATCGACTATGATGAAAGATAGTTTCGAGAGAATAGAGTAGAGACTCAACTAAGCGAACTGCTTCACGAATATAGCGATTTCCGCACCGACGCCGTTTAAGAACATGCCTGTTCCGATGGTTGCAAGAATTAGCCCCATCAAGCGCGTTATCACGTTTAGACCGCCCTGCCCGAGGAAACCGATGATCTCTTCGGACGACATGAAACAGAGGTACGTTGCAGCGCATATCACTCCAAACATCGAGAGGGAGACAAGGACGTAATCCAGCTCCCAGAATCGAGATCATGACCGTGGTTTTATCAGGGAATAGACGAGCCAGACACCGAGAATGCCTGCGATCGTAAACGCGGTGCTGCCGATCAGCGGAATATCGTATATATGCGGCCCCACGCGCGAGTGTGTGATCAGTGCGCCTGCAACGATGAATGCGGCAACGATCAGGCTTGCCGATATGCGCTTGCTCATGAGATTGAATTCCGAGACGATGTGGTGGGGCACATCCTTGTCAAACTCGATGTGCAGCGTTCCCTTCTCCACGCGCATCAGTGCCCTGTCGATCCTGTCAGGAAGCGCGCGTACGAACCTGCCAAGCCCGGGCATCATCCGCACCCACTCCTGTAACATCTCTTTTGGAGCCATGCGCTTCTGTGTCAGCTTCTTTATGTACGGTTTAGCCAGTTCCTGCAGGTTGTAATCCGGGTCAAGTTGTGCGCAGATCCCTTCCTCAGTCATCAGCGCTTTCGATAGCATCATCAGACTCGGCGGGACCGTCCCGTGGTATTTCAGAGCCAGTTGGAGCATTTCACGCATCATCTCTCCGGTGTTCATATTCCGAAGCGATCTTCCGTAGTATTTGTGGATCAGGTTCGATATCTCAAACCTGAACTGCATGACATCGATCTCGTCGTAGTTGATGATGCCCATGCTCTCAATCACCTTGATCACGGCACCGGCGTCATTATCAGCGATCGCGATAAAGAAATCCACCAGATCCGCCCTGGTTTCCCTGTCGAGATATCCGATCATCCCGAAATCTATGAACGCCACAACATTGCCTTCCATGGCAAATACATTCCCTGGGTGCGGGTCTGCATGAAACATCCCGCAGAAGAAGACCTGCTTCAAAAACGAGTTCGCAAAGTTGCGGGAAAGGGTCGTGCGTTCCAGTCCGGCTGCATCGATCGCTTCGATGTCAGTGATCTTGATGCCGTCGATGAACTCCATGGTCATCACTCGCTGGCTGGTATGGTCCCAACAAATTTCCGGTACATGCACGGTGTCGCAACCGAAGGTCTCCCGAAACTCATCCGTACTCTGCGCTTCGAGCGTGTAGTCGAGTTCCGCACGCAGGTTCCGTTCAAACTCGGTTACGAAACCGACCGGATCGAGGGAGCTTACCTCTTTGATATGCCGTTTTGCAAAACGCGCAAGATCGCGGAGGATCTGAATGTCCGAATCGATGACCTCTTTTATGCCCGGACGCTGCACCTTCACAGCAACCTTCCTGCCGCCGGATAACGTGGCGATATGCGCCTGCCCGAGAGACGCTGATGCAATCGGCTCGCGGGAGAACGTTTCAAACATCTCGTCGATTGGCGTGCCGAACTCCTCTGCGACGATGTTGCACACGTCATCATAATCGAATGGTGGCACGTCATCCTGTAGCTTTTCAAGCTCTTTTACGTACTCTTTCGGAAGGAGATCCTCTTTTGTGCTGAGAATCTGCCCTAACTTGATATAAGTAGGTCCAAGTTCCTCAAACATCAGCCGTAGCCGCTTGGGATCGGATAGTTTAGGGTGCACTGCTTGCGTCTTTGTGACGCGATCCGTAACTGACCGTAACGGGTGAAGATTGAACCGATCGACTATATGCCCGAAACCATACTTGGTCGCAACCCCCATGAGCGTCCGGTATCGTTGTAACTGTTTTTTGCTGAGTATCGATACCACCTTATATTATATACGTTGTGATGGGCTTTGGGACAAAATTCACGTACACCCTCCACGCCAGTGCGGCACCACGTCACCCAGGACCTCCAGATACCCCACTCTTCGGATATTGTGTCCCACAAGCTTCAGCCGTGTCTCAGTCTTCTTCCGCGAATCGAGTCTCCGCCTCAGCGGCGCGCCAAATCGGCATTTCACCATTGAATTAACCGTTTCCGAGATTGAACGCATATGATAGTTTTCTAACCACCCTTGCGGATCTTCCCATAGTGAATAAAGCATATCGTACCACCCCAGAGCCCCTTTGCTTTTGAAAGTCACATTACTACGCGGTAGAAAGTATGGCGTGGCGTTATTTTCCGAAACCAGATTGGTAATCCATCGACACTCGTAAATACCATCTCCAAGAACGCTATCCAGATTGGGATGGCAATTGAGCGTCTGATCAAAAGCCTCCGGAAACATGGTAGTTTCTCCAATGGAGTGATTCGGGCTTATGGATATGCCTGAAATTAGCTTATATTGAACCCCTACGCCCATAACCGAGTATGAGAACCCTTTTTTCGTAGTAGAGTTCGATTCAGGAAAACTGTCGTCTGCCTGCTCCCCCTCTACAGAGCTTGTAGACTTTGCTTTCATATTTCCCTTCTTAGAATTCTGTTTTTGTCGTTTATCGGAGTAGTTCTCCTTGTTCGAGGAACTAAAACCCGTGCCATCGAACGAAAAAGTCTCCTCTTTGCCCTCTACACTTTCATTAGTTATCACTACGATTTCATCCAGAATCTCGTTCACTCGGTCTCGATCATATCCGCGTTCTATTGTTTTGTAAGAAAAACTGCTGCTTATGCCCAATTTCTCCTGGAATAGAAGCAAAAACCCTTCAGCCACCCTATTTGACGATTCCAGGTACGTTTGCAGCAGTAGAGTTTTTGCGACGTTGGCAGGATCAGTTGGTGGTCTACCAGGCCCTCGTTTTCTGGGCGGAGTTCGTTCTTTTATTCGTTTATCGGCAAGATTTACAAGATCCCGTATGTTATTTAGATAATTGACCATCTCGTAGATCTGCGCTTGATCATATTGTGCCCAGTCGGTTTTCACCGGCTCTTTGCTATCGTATTCGAATGTTCCATCCCGGACACTCCTGACTATTTTTTTAAGTTCTTCTCCGCGCTGTTTAGGGGGCATAAGATGGAATCAACCAATAAGTATATAAGCATAGCGGTACATACACTCATATAATGTATAGCTTATGCAATGTTTCCACGATGATCGTATTTAGAAATACGATCGTGTCAAGCGCATTGGTCAGGGCATTCTATGGTGCAGCGTGGTCAAACTTGCAGAGGTGGGTTGCAGAGTGCTAGGGCAGTTGGTCGGATAATAATGTCCCAAAGCCGTTGTGATGGTATATATATATCCAGTGATGGGTGCCTGGACTTTACCCGAGCTTTTATGAGATCATACCCCCACCACCAGCTTAAAGATCAGAAACGCGATCGTCAGCATGATCATGGAGTGTTTGAGCCCTGACATCACGCTGCCCTCGCCCATAACGCCTGCTATCAGTCCGGAGCAGAAACCCTGGATCAGTGATGCATGGAAGAACATCCGTTTGTATGCATCGAGGTCGAAAGCACCAAGGAAGCCGCCACCGCCTGCCGCACCGGAAGCTTCCATCTCTTTGCCTGCCTCTGCCATCTGGGTGAGGAATGAATCCGTGATCACATAGATGACCCCGACAAAAACGAGGAATGACATATATATGATCACAATATATATCATCATGTTCATCCCCCGTTCCCGTTTCAGGGTCTGCTCGGTCTCTGCGTCTCGCGCAGCAACACTGAGCACCTCGCCGACATCACCGCTCGATTCGTTCGCTTTTGTGATCAGTCTTATCGATCTTGCGACTACGTGCGTCCTGATGCGGTTCGCAAACCGCACCAGCGCGTCATTGACATCCAGTCCCCAGTCGATATCCTTCCAGACCAGTCTGATCTGCTTGCTGATCGCGCCGGTGTCGGATTTTGCCATCAGTTTTATCGAGTCTCTTATCGTCATGCCGGTCTCGTTTGTGCTCGCCATCCGCCCTAAGAAGTCCGGGATCTGCTTCTGGATTTTTCTCTCACGCGCCATCTTCTTCTCGTGGAAGAATGCAAGCGGAACGAGTGCGATGTACGCAGCGTACACGAGATAATCGTCCATGAAGCTGATGGTGAGGTCGAAACTCAGTAGTTCATGCCGATGCGCCATATACACAACTGCGAGTACTATCAGTGCGGCAGGGGCGCTTACGAGCAGTATGTTTACAGGACTCATCTTCACAGACCGGAGCGGATCATTAAGCGTCTGCCTTACTGCGAGCGTCTGTTTGGACTTTACAAATCCCTGCCACCGCTTCTTCAACCCGAGCAGGCGTTCAATCTCGGGGTCCGCGGGAGCGTTCTTATCGACCTTCAGATGTGCCAGTTCAGGCGGCATCACGACCTCGTGATCGATTTCCGCCCGCGTGTTTAGAAGTGCCGGAATGCCGCCTGCCGATGGCGAGAGCATATCGATCATGACCACGAACATGACAGAACCTACCGGGATCACCGCATAGATGATCGCATAGAGCATCATATCGTTTCCGGATCCCATCAACACCATCATCACGCCCATGATGATGATAAAGAGCGGACCTGCCACGAAAGCGGTCACGTAAGACTCCGCTATAAGCCCAAGCGTCTCGAGATAGCCCTTCTGGTCGATGATCGCCTCCTTCAGATACTGGTCAGACTTATCCTTGAAGTATCTGGGGATGTCGCCACCACTATCGATGACCGAGAGCAGGTTGTGGGTCAGGTCCTGAAACTTGGCAGACGGTGTCGATTCAGAGGCGTTCCGAAGAGCGGTCCTGAGATCGTGTCCGAAATATTCCATATCTCGTACAATCGTGTCCACTTCATTTGCAACCTCGCCGTACGTGTCTTTACATTCTGCAAGCGACCTGAATATCTCGACGATGTTCATGCCGCCGTTGGAGAGCGCATACATGAACGTGACCGCATACGGGAGATTCCGGTTGATATTGCCCTTGCGCTCGCTGGCTTTAAACGCCGGGTAGAGTAGGAAGAGGACATACACAATCCCGCCGAGCACGATGCTTAGGAAGACTATAATGAACAGGGTGAGGAATACCCACTTGTAATCGATCAGCCATGCTGTCGATTCGCTGAATGTCAGTTTCGTGATCTTGTCAGGAAGTCCGATGAACTTGATCACAACAAAAGAGATAACCAATCCGAGAATCGCTCCGATGATCCCTGCAATTACAGAGTAGAAGAGCGAGCTCGAGACATACATCTCATAAGATATCGGGATGCGGGCTTGCTGCAGTTTGATGCGTAGGTCCTGGTACTGTGCTGCCTGCGCCCTGATGCGATCGCCGAGCACCACGAACGGAACCATCATGAGCAGACGTAACCAGTGATGGAAATGTTTTGCAAATTCGTCGAACGCGCCGGATTTCCCATACTCTGCCCCCCCTGAAGTCGCATCGATCGCAGAAAGGATCTTCATCTTATGCTCAGCGTCCCCTTCCCCTGGCTCTGCATCTCCATCTTCCATCAGTTCGAGCAACTCCGGCTCCAGCGGTTGTTCTGCCAAAACCGAAGGGTCACTCATCGACGGGAGTTTGAGTCCCCCTGTTTCTTCGTCAGCCCCCTCTGTCCGGGCGGCTGACCCCACTTCGCCACCTTTCAGTTCCATGTTCTTAGCAGTACTATTTTACGATTATTGTTCCTTTCATGTGATGAAAATACTCACATCCGTAATGGTACGTTCCACTTGAGTTGAATGTGTACGTGAACTCGGAGCCGAACTGGATATTGGTAGGCTGCCACAGACCTTCATCGCTCGTCAGGATGTACGTATCGTGCCAGCCATCGTCTTCATTGAGCCATACGACGCTATCGTTTCGCGCAATCGTGCAGTTGACCGGATCGAATTTGAAGCTTGGTATATCATAATCCGGTTTGATTACGACTGTGTGTATCTCTGGTAGATGCGCCGGAGTTACCGGAGTCTCTGACTGAGTTGGTTCTGCGGTAGGCGTCAGTATAGCAGAAGGCGCAACGGTTGGCGCGGCGGTGGGTTCGGTCTCAGTGACCTGCTTGGTTGGCGTTTCCTCTACAACAACACTCTCGCCGTCGTCGGTTGGTAGCAATCCCGGAACGAATACTACCGCCAGCAGAGCAAGGATAAGCAGTGCCAGCGCAGCCACAACCAGTAATCCTCTGGAACCGCCGCCGCACCACTCGTTAAACTCATCCCAGCTATCCAAAATTTTAACGTGCATTTCTGATGCAAATCCCATTATGATGCGCCTCCTATCTCGTTTCCACCGAATTCATGGTTGATTATCGTATACACATATACGCCGCCCCTCTTATTAAAATGAACCCAAGCCATATTAATCTTGCCGGATGATGTGTGTTGCATGTGTCCTATGAGTTCGATGAAATCCGTTGTCATAGACCGCCAGATGATGTATGACGGCTCGCAGATCGATCCGCTGTGGGCTTACGAACATCTGGACGTGCGCGGCGATTCGGTCATCGTATTCCGCGGCGCGATGGATGTGGTGCATGTGAAAGATATCGAGGATGAGAAGGATGGAAAAGCGATAAGAGGGGACTCTTTGATCCATCTCATCGTCGAACGGTTCGACTCGCCTGCAAACATGCGGCACGCATACTATCTCCAGCGGATCCTGATCGTCTGTGTCCAGGATGTCTTGAGAAACCTCGGCATCACTGCAGAGAGGAGCGGGGACGATCTCTTTGTGGACGGTGGGAAACTAACCGTGAGCATCGCAACAGCGGGAATCTCGTCAGAGAAGATTCACTGCGGCATCAACCTGACCGGCAGGGGAACGCCCGCGGAAGCGAATGCGGTCGGGCTAGCCGAACTCGGGATCGACCCGGACTCGTGGAAGGATATTGGAAAGGAGATTGCAGATCGGTTCGTCTCTGAGATTAAGGATATCGAGTCAGACATCTGCAAAACAAGACCTCTAACATGATCAGGGGACGATCACCGGATAATCACGGGATAATAATCATTATCGCCGCTCCGATTGCGATTGCCTGAATGATCAGGTTGAAAGCCCAGTTACCAGACCTTATCTTCCCGCCGATTATCGGGAATCTCACCCGCTTTCTACTAAATGGCATCCAGAGCGGTACACCGTTTGGGGTCAGTGAATCGAGCACCAGATGCAGGATCACAGCGAGTGAGGCAAGTGAAGCGTAAAACGGCGTGGATGGGGAGTTTCCAAGCGCGAGTACGAGCGCGCCTGAAAGGAGCGCGAACGCGAGTGTATGCGTGATCTCACGGTGCTCGAGTGTTGGGACATAGACATCGAAGTCGCTTATGATCGACCACGTCACGGCCCAGCAAAGGACGCAAAGCGTGCTATGCGATGTGTAGTGCAGTGCAAGCGATGCGAGCAGTATCCCGGATGCGGCATGGGTCAGTTGTTTCATGGCAGGTATCACTTCTTTAAGAATCCTTCGCAGGCGGCTTTAATTAACCCACCCTTGCGCGGATCAACGGAGAGTCGATCAATTGATAACCGTTACAAGAACATCAGTTAATCATGATCGCGATAATCGACTATGGGATGGGAAACTTACGAAGCATCCACAACGCCCTTACGAAGGTGGGCGGAGACCCGGTCATCGTATCGGATAGCAGAGACCTCCCAGGCGCTGACGGTATTGTCATCCCCGGTGTCGGATCGTTTGGCGATGCGATGCGGAACTTAACTCCGTTTGCGGACAGATTATTCGATTCGGTGGACTCTGGTACGCCCCTGCTTGGAATCTGTATCGGGATGCAGGTTCTCTTCGATAGGAGCGAGGAGAGCGATAATACGGGATTCGGGCTTATTAAAGGGGACGTCGTCCGCCTGCCGGAGGGTGTCAAAATCCCACAGATGGGCTGGAACGAACTTACGATACACCGCGACACCGACCTCCTCGCAGGGATCGATGACGGCGATTTCTTCTATTTCGTGCATTCGTATTACTGTGTTCCAGAGGACCGGGGGATAATCATTGCAACGACCGATTACGGCGTGGATCTGGCGTGCGTTGTCTCGAAGGAGAATGTCCATGCGGTCCAGTTCCATCCTGAGAAATCGAGCAAGAAAGGACTTCGGCTCCTTGAAAACTTCGTGGAGATGACCAGATGTTAGCAAAAAGAATTATCCCGTGCCTCGACTGCGATCTCGGGGTTCCGCACGGCAGGGTTGTGAAAGGCGTTCAGTTCAAGCAGATCAGGTACGCAGGCATCCCGTGGGAACTTGCCGAAGAGTATGACAGGCAGGGCGCGGACGAACTGATCTTCCTTGACATCACGGCATCGCACGAGAGAAGGGAGACGATGGCAAAGGTGATTGAGAAGACGTCTGAGAACGTGTTTATGCCGCTTACAGTTGGCGGCGGAATCGGGAGTCTCTCGGATGCCAGAACAGCGTTTAATTCGGGGGCAGACAAGGTCTCGATCAACACCGCAGCACTCAAAAACCCGGACCTGATCGGTGAGATCGCAGAGTACTTCGGGACGCAGGCGTGCGTCCTTGCAATCGATGCCAAGCGGAGATACGTGCGCGAACCCGGCAAGGAGATGGTTGACACGCCGGACGGCGAATGCTGGTTTGAGTGCTCATTCTACGGCGGAAGGGAATTTACAGGCGTTGATGCGATACAGTGGGTGATAGAGGCAGAAGAGCGGGGCGCCGGGGATATCATGCTCACAAGCATGGATAGGGACGGTACAAAGGACGGATTCGACATCGAACTGACAAGAGCGATCAGCGACAGCGTGAACATCCCTGTGATCGCATCAGGCGGCTGCGGGAATCCTGATCATATTCTTGAGGTGCTTCGGAATACGAATGCGTCTGCGGCACTCGCTGCGAGCATCTTCCATTTCGGCGAGTACACGGTCGGCGAGGTGAAGGAGTATCTGCGCAAAGGCGGGGTGCATGTCCGGCTGTAGTGATTAGTAGTAATGATGTAAGCGCGGTGGATCGAGCGGGTCTGATGAGCAACCGCAAGTACTCGTAACATCTGACACCCCAACCACTCCCCACGAGATGGGACCGCGGCGATTTGAACGCCGGTCGCCAGATCCCCGACCTGGCAGGATGGACCAAGCTACCCTACGGTCCCGCTACGCGAGTTCTCGTAATCGCTGAATGTCGCTCATCGTCTCTTCGTTGGATACCATCTTGTCACTTTCGAGCAGTTCCACGATCTGGCGAAGCGGAACGCCGAGCTTATACACCTTGACAGGTCTGCCCTTGCCGGTCTTCTTCTTCTCTTCTCGCTCTGAGATCCATTTGTTCGCACGCAGCACGCGCATGGCAGCGCTGACCTCTGGCTGTCTGATGGCGGCAGCGGCTTCGAGATCTCGGGACGTCATCTCGTTTGTGCTGGAGAGACATGCGATGGTTCTCGATACGATCTTTGGCAGTCCAAGATCTTGCAGCAGTTCTGCAATTTCGTGTTCATGTTCGCCCATTACCTGTATCGACAGTTCTTTCATAATATTCACCTGAATATAAGTCGGCTCTTTTCACTTATAAAGTTTGTGCATATAATATAAAGAAAGTGATTCGTTATAATGCGAGTTCTCGTGCGTGTGCCAGTGACGATCCGATCTGCGAGGAGACGTCCGCATCGGTGACATCGAGATGCCCCGGATACAGCACTTCCGGATCGAGCGTTGTAGCAGTTCTATCGAACGGATAAGATCAGAGAGATTGCCCCCGAGATCGCATCTACCGATCCCGCCATCCGGGAATACGGTATCTCCGGAGAAGAGACTTCTGGTCTCTGATTCGTATAAACAGATACCGCCCGGCGTGTGACCCGGCGTATGGATCACCTCCAGCATGAAATTATCCGATTCAAAGATCTCCCCGCCATAGAGCAGTATATCAGGACTTATCTCTGGCGCGCGTTCGCCAAATAGTGCCGACGCGGTTGCATAGTCATCGTCAAGCAGTTTCGCATCCTCTTCGTGGATTGCGATCTTTGCGCCGGTCATCTCAATGATCTCTGATGCCGCGCAGGTGTGGTCGAAGTGGCAGTGCGTGAGTATGATCAGTTCGAGATCGTATCCCGCGATCTCCCGGGGGTCGATCCCCGCATCTATGAGGACTGTTCCATCGATCAGGTACGCGTTTCCGTATCGCGAGAACCTCTGCACATCGAGTTTGTTGTTGTTTGGTTTCATATATTCCGGGTTTGATTGAATTGTGGGTTGGGTTAGAGAGGGGTGGTTAAAAAGATTCGGTTGGAAGGGGATGGGGGACTTTTTATTATCTTCTGGGAATTGGGTTTTGGAAAACCACGGAGAGCACAGAGGACACAGAGAAAACAGCAACTCTCTGTGTCCTCCGTGTCCTCTGTGGTTAATCTTCTTCGCTATAATCAGAGTCCGCCCAGAAAAAATTAAAAAGTCTCGGGGATAGCGCGGATATGGCGATCCGTGTCATTTGTGTTCCACTTATCTCGCAGTTTCGATCCGGGCATCAGCGCGTGAGGTAACAAGGTTTGTCAAAGCGAAGCGATATATCTGATGTGCGTAATATGAGTTTTAGAGAGATTGAGAGTCCGATGGATTCAATCTTGAATCGAAATAAGGAGTACGGGAGAGACGCCCGATGAAAGAGAAGGAATTTGATGCGGCACGGATGATGAGAGAGATTCGGGACGAGTTGAGTAGAAGATACAGTGAAGATCCGTCTGGCGGTTGGGCTTCGGGTGTGATCGAGGCGTTATACACAACAACAATTTGAGGAGGGGAGAAAACGAAAGTCACAAAAGATAAAGCACTTGAGCTAATCGATGAGAAGATTTTACAATTTCAGACACTATTAGTCGAAGCACGTCAGGGTAACCAAGACCGCGCAGCTTATAGATTGGCGTACTACGGCACGAAAGATTTATTGACCGAGCTATTTTCAATAGAGGAAGCAAATGACTTCGATAGCAGTATAAAATCTGCTTTCATTGGAATACCGATCAAAAGTGGCGATGTACTACAAAGTTACAAAATTAGTATTTACGGTTGCATTACTCGCTTGGAGGTGTATAGGGAGAGAATCCAGAATTTCTGGGAAATCAATGAATTGGAGACGGCGACAAAGTCAACGGTTGTTCCATTTGTCTCCATGAGTTTTGATGAATCAGATCAAGACATTAATCAGTACGTCACTGACATCCTCAAGGCTTTGCAAATCGACTTTGAAACGGGAGAACGATATTCTAAGGATAGTATCCCAGAAAAAGTACGAAGCAGAATTCGCAGTTCCGATCTTTTTATCAGTATTTTCGTCAAGCGAGATGAGCTAAAAGGTGGTGGATATACAACTCCACCATGGCTGCATAAGAAACTTAGTATTGCACAAGAAGCTCAAAAAGATGTGATCGCTTGGGTTGAGCGCGATATAAAGGATATGGCCGGATTGAACTATGAAAAGGAATTCATATACTTTGAGCGAGGCGATGTCAATGAAATCGAAAAGGCAACAATAAAATTTCTCGAAGCCTTGAAGGAGCATAAATTGATATGAATATTATCTTTACCCAACACAGGAGACTAACCTAAAACATGTCCCTACTACCACAAACCGACATCGATGTCATAACAAAAAGACTGAACCGACCACCAAACCCGGTCGAGGAGGGCTGCTTCTTAAACCTCTGGAGTGAGCACTGCTCGTACCGCTCGAGCGCGAAGCACCTCCGCACGTTCCCCACCGAAGGCGACTGCGTGATCATCGGTCCGGGAGACGATGCAGCAATCGTCCGCCTGAAAGACGACCTCGTCCTCGCAATCGGGATGGAGAGCCACAACCACCCATCCTACGTGGACCCCTACAACGGTGCAGCAACCGGAGTCGGTGGAATCGTCCGCGACATCCTCTCAATGGGCGCACACCCGATCGCGCTGATGGATCTCCTATACTTCGGGATGCCGGACCAGCCAAAGAACGTGTACCTCTTCGAGCATGTGATCGAGGGCATCGCGGGCTACGGGAACTGCATCGGCATTCCGGTGGTGCGCGGGGAGACCTGCTTTGACAGCGCATACTCGGGTAACCCGCTCGTAAACGTGGTCTGCGTCGGACTTGCGCACCAGAAGGATGTCGTGACCGCAACCGCGCAAGTCGCCGGCAATGCGCTCATCCTGATGGGATCGACTACCGGGCGCGATGGGCTTGGGGGCGCATCGTTCGCATCGAGGGACCTATCAGAGGAGTCCGAGTCAGAGGACAGGTCAAGCGTCCAGATCGGAGATCCGTTCACAGAGAAGCTGCTGATCGAGGCGGTTCTTGAGGCGATCGAGGCGGGCTATGTCTTCGCATGTCGGGATCTCGGTGCTGCAGGGCTTGTCGGTGCGAGCGCCGAGATGGGTGCGAAAGGAGATCTCGGGCTCCACCTGAATCTCGACAAGGTTCGCCTGCGCGAGTCCGGGATGACGCCTTACGAGATCCTGATCGCAGAATCACAGGAGCGGATGGTGCTTGAGGTTGATCCAGCAGATGCAGGGGCGGTGCTTGCGATTGCAGAGAAGTATGACCTCAATGCAAGCGTGATCGGGGAGTTTACTGATGACGGGCAGTATATGGTCGAGCTTGAGGGCGAGGTCGTTGTGGATCTGCCGATCACCTTCCTATCAGGCGGTGCGCCCGCGTTCGAGAGCGAACCAGAGATGCCGGAAGAGCGGGCGGTGGAGGAGGAAATACCTGAAATTAAGGATGATTCAAAGACCCGGGTTCTGAAACTGTTAGCAAGCCCTAATATCGCATCGAGGGAGTGGATCTACCGCCAGTACGACCACGAGGTCCAGATACGAACCGTGATGAAGCCGGGGGATGATGCGGGCGTGCTGCGGATCGATGATGAGACCGCACTTGCACTCTCGTGCGGCTGCAACCCCGCGCATATCACGCTCGACCCGTACAACGGCGCGGCAGGATCGGTTCTCGAGAACGCAATGAACCTTGCCTGCAAGGGCGCATCTCCGGTAGCGCTTGTCAACTGCCTCAACTTCGGGGACCCTGAGGATCCTCTGATCTACTGGTAGTTCGCGGAATCGGTGCGCGGAATCGGGGACATGGCTCGGGCGCTTGGCATCCCTGTCGTCGGGGGCAACGTCTCGTTCTACAACGAGAGCGACGAGTTCGGAACAGCGATCCCACCAACACCAAGCATCGGGATGGTCGGGATTTCAGGGGATTGCCACGCCCCAGGGATGGGATTTGCAGATGCCGGCGATGTGATCATCCTGGTCGGGGATACGAGAGCGGAACTAGGCGGGAGCGAATACTACCGGGTCTACGGCTGCGTGGGCGGAAGCGTTCCTGTGCCTCCGGCAGGTCCGCAGAAGATCATCGATTCCGTGGTGGCTGCGATCGGTACTGGACGCGTTACTTCAGCGCACGACGTCTCAAACGGCGGGCTTGCGGTCGCACTATGTGAGATGGCGCAAGTAGTCGGGGCAGAGATTGACCTTACAGGCATTACCGGTGTTACAGGTACTGCCGGCGTTACTGGCGTTACGAGTCCGGATCTCGATCCTGATGCAGCACTCTTCTCTGAGTCGCATGGGCGCGTGATCCTTGCGACACCGGATCCGGACGCGGTCACAAGAGTGCTGCAGGCGCAGGGTGTTTCGCACCAGATCATCGGAGAGGTCGGCGGTGACGATCTACGGATCAGGACTGGCGGTGGAGCGGTTGTGGTACTGTCGCATGATGAGATTGCGGAAGCAGGAGAGAGCATCACGCGAATGATGCGGTGATGGGGGTCAGCAACTCCCATTTTACAAATTGTGCCGGCAGCCCCGCAAAACGAATTGAATGTGAGTGGCAGACATAATTAGAATTGCTGGGTCGTCTGCTCTCATTCCTTGTCCCCTTGCCCCTCATTTCCTCTGGCAGATATCTCATGAGATGGATGATGTATAACCAAGTTAGGAAAAACCGTTTTTCCCTTGAAAATCGGGGGAGATTATTTATTTACCTAACAGACAGAGATAATCCCATGTACAGCCGACCAACCAGGGCAAAGGGGTTGCTCCTGAAAATCGCGGGTACAGTGTTCCTCATAATCGGGGGCGTGGGGATCGTTCTCCCGCTCCTGCCGACCACACCGTTTCTCCTGCTTGCCGCTGTGTGCTATGCCAGAAGCTCGGAGAGATTGTACCGCTGGCTCCTCTACAACCGCTGGTTTGGGAGTTACATCAGAAACTGGCACGAAGGGAAGGGAATTTCGATGAAGACAAAGGTGCTGTCGATTATGTTTCTGATCCTGACGCTGGGGTATTCAGCTGCCTTTGTGGTTCCGTTCTTAATCGGCAAAGTTGCGCTGATTATAGTAGCGGTGTGTGTCAGTGTGCACATCCTCTCCATTCCGACGCTGGAACCGGATGCCAAGGTTTAACCCAAAAACCTATAATTTCAGCATCTCGTGGTCCGTATCCCTGCCGACTCTGGAAACTCACAGATGCCACCGGAAAGTCGGCACCCCATCCGAAACCCAATACTTAAACCCAACTTCGCGCATAACTACTCTGCATGGCATTCTCACCGGTACTGGCATCGAAAGCCCTCTGGCAGCTCAGGGTCCGGAAAAGACCATTTGTCCTGTCGCACGGAATCAATGCGAGATGCAACCTCCGTTGCAAGTTCTGCGAGTACTGGAAGGAGGAGGGCGCGGAGATGGAGACAGGAGAGATCTTCAGTCTCCTCGATGAGGCAAGATCCTTTGGAATCGGGGCATACAATGCGTGGACTGCCGAGCCGCTTCTGCGAAAGGACCTTCCTGAAATCCTCAAGCACGCCCACGACCTCGGAATGATGACCTCGCTCATAACCAACGGAAAACTCCTGAAGAAGCGAATCCCGGATCTATCGGACCTCGATTACCTGTCAGTCTCTCTGGACGGGATAAAGACATTTCGGGAGATCAGGGGATTTGAATTCGATTGCGTGCTGGACGGGATAATGGAAGCGAAGAAGGCGGGTCACAACATCCTCTTAAACTGCGTAATAAGCGGAAAGAATCTGGATGAGATCAGGAATCTAGTGTATCTGGCGCGTGATCTCGGCGTCTGGATATCGTTCGAACCGATCCACGAGTTTGATGGGATCTCGGGTCAGGTCTGGGAGGAGCTCGGGATCAGGGACATGGGCGCGTACAGAAGGGCGGTCGATCAGATCATCGGACTTAAGAAGAGTAAGTTCCCGATCATCAATTCCCTGACATATCTTGAGATGGTAAAGAACCTGAAACCCGATTTCAGGTGCCATGTTAGTGAGATCGTCCTCCATGTCACTGCTGATGGCAGGATCGAGAACTGCCGGGTCTGCAGGACTCATCTCGGGGACGTGAGCGACGGCATCCTGAATGTCTGGAGATCGTCAAAAGACCTGCGGAAAAGAGCGTCAGAGGGATGTAAGGGGTGCCTCTTCTTCGGATATGTTGAAAATAGTCTCCTCTACGAGTTTAAGCCGGAAGTGCTAGCGCATTACGAGTGGATGTGACCCGCATTCCGGTCAAGGGATTTGCCAGCCCATTCGCAATCTTTTTATAGAAGTACTATCAGTTGGAATATAACAATTATGGAGGCTCGTAATGGCTGGACAGATCACTCAACCAATAATTATCGTAGATCCAAGTAAGGAGCGTGTACGTGGAAAGGATGCACTACACATGAACATCACCGCTGCTATGGCAGTGTCAAACATGGTAAAATCGACGTTTGGTCCAAGCGGCATGGACAAGATGCTCGTAGATGTGGCAGGGGATGTCACGATCACCAACGATGGTGAGACCATTTTGCGCAAGATCGCTGTGGAGCATCCGAGCGCAAAAACTATCGTTGCTGTTGCGAGTACGCAGGAAAAGGAAGTAGGGGATGGAACCACTGCGTCTGTTATGCTTGCAGGCGAACTGCTTAAAAGAGCAGATGGACTGATGGACCGGGGCATCCACCCAACGACGGTCATTGCAGAGTATAAACTGGCAGAACAGAAATCACAGGAAATTTTAGGCGAACTTGCAATCGATGTCGCAGGCGATGACACCGATCTTCTAGAGAGCGTCGCAGCAACCGCAATGAGCGGCAAAGCCATTGCATGTGATAAGCTGGCGCCCATCTGCGTACGCGCAATACAATTCATTAAAAACGGGGATATTGACGTCTTCAATAACGTCAGGATCCAGCAGAGCGTCGGTAAAAGCATCGAGGATACCGAACTGATCACAGGTATCGTGATCGACAAGAGGCGTGTGCACGATGCGATGCCAAAACGCGTCAAGGATGCGCATATTGCGCTGTTGACATCAGGCATCGAATTCCGGAAGTTTGCAAAGGCGCCTGGCGGAAAGAGCAATGAAAAGATGAAAGTAACCTCTGCTCTACAATTGGAGGAGATGTACGCTGGAGAGGAGTCTGCTATCAAGTCAGATGTCGATAGTCTCTACAACATTGGTGTGAATGTAGTCTTCTGTACTCAGAGTATTACTGAGTCTGCGCAAGGATATCTTGTCAAACGGGGCATACTTGGGGTTGCGCGGGTCAATGACAACGATCTGGAAGCGATCTCACGCGCCACTGGCGCAACGATCCTCTCGAATATCGTGGATGTGGAGGAGAGCGATCTCGGCACAGCCGGTATTGTTGAGGAGAAAGGTGCGGAGGACGAGGAACTGATCTACATAAAGGACTGCCCGAATCCGAAGACCGTTTCCATCGTCGTTCACGGCGGCACAGAACATGTCATGGACACCGTCGAGGGTGCGCTTGGTGATGCGCTGCGGGTTGTGGCTGATGTCGTCAAGGATAACACGGTCGTTGCTGGCGGAGGTGCATGTGAGACCGAACTTTTGCTCCGCCTCAAGGAGTATGCCAGAACGATCGGCGGCAAGGAGCAACTCGCGGTCGATGCGTTCGCGGACTCTCTGGAAACGATCCCGCACACACTTGCAGAGAACGCAGGGCTCGACTCGACCGACATGCTGACCCTGCTCAAAGCGAAGCACATAGCCGGCGGCACAACATCCGGCATCGATGTGTACAACGGCGAGGTCATCGATATGTATGAAAATGGCATCATCGAGCCACTACAAGTGAAGACCCAGTCCCTGAAATCCGCTACCGATGCCACGGTCATGATCCTCCGGGTCGATGATGTGCTTGCATCCGAGCGCAGAGAACTGACTCCGAAACCGGGACAGGCACCACGCGACTATGACCGATTCTGAGATCGGAGAATCAGGCGCTTTGGAAGTTGATGCCGCAGAGGGTGCGGATGCAGACGCAGAATCGCTTCAAGCGTTGAAAGAGCGACTCACGGAATGCGAGGAGAGGGCAGACTCGCATTTCGACCGCTTACAGAGATTGCAGGCGGATTTTGCGAATTATAAGAAGAGAACCGCGAAAGAGACGGTCGAATCGATAGAATACGCAAACGAATCACTCATCTTGTCGATCCTCAGCGTGGTCGACAATCTTGAGCGGGCTCTTGACTCTATTCAACAAAATAATGATGTGGACCACATCAAAAAAGGAATAGAGATGATTCTGCGGCAGTTTTATGACGTGCTCGAGAAGGAAGAGGTCGTTCCGATCGAGTCGGTCGGCGAGGCGTTTGATCCGTACCTGCATGAGACGATCGTCCGGGTGAAGTGCGACTCTGAAAGCGGTATCATCGTTGAGGAACTGCAGCGCGGGTACAGATTCAAATCAAAGGTGATCCGCCCCTGTATGGTCAAAGTGGCAGAGTGATATGTCTTGGCAACGTTTGGCTCGAACAGGGAATTTTAAATATCCTCTTCAAATCAAATGGTGACTAAGCATCCACGCCCGCGGGACATTCGTGCTATTCGTGATCTACTGATGCTGATTTTATGCCTTCGGCGCTGCTCGCTACGCTCACAGTCACGAATAAACGAATGACA